>NZ_JBWOPL010000007.1:0-75000 GCF_056451265.1 Rhodocaloribacter sp.
GCCTCGCCGCCGAACGCGCCCTGCCCCCGCATCACGTCGCGGCGCTCGTGCGCGCGGACGGCCGCACGGTGACGCTCGAAGGCCGCGTCGCAGACGAGCCGACGGCGGCCCCCACCGGCGCGCGTCTTATCCTGAACGTCTCCCGCGTTCACGCGGTCCGGCGCTCGCGCAGCGCCACCGGCGACGTGCTCGTGACGCTCGCGCAGCCGCCGTGGGCCGACCGGGTCGCCTTTCCCGACGTGCGGCGCGGCGACCTCGTGCGCCTCCGGGGCCGACTGCTGCCCCTCCCCGAAAAGCGCAACCCGGCGGACTTCGACTACGGCGCGCACCTCCGGCGGCAAGGCGTGTATGCGCGTCTCACCGTGACCCGGGCGGACGACGTGACCCGCCTCGGACGAACGGCGGCGTGGACGGAACGCTTCATCACGACGAGCCGGGCACACGTCCGCGCACAGCTCGAACGCCGGGTTCCGGACCGGGGGGCGCGCGCCGTGCTCTCGGCGCTCCTCCTCGGCGACCGGCGCCTGCTCGACCCGAACACGCGCGCGCACTTTGCCGAGACCGGGCTGATGCACGTCCTCGCCGTCTCGGGGCTGCATGTGCTCCTCGTCGGCATGGCGCTTTACGGGCTGCTTCGACCTCTGCTCATGCGGCTCTCCCGGCGAAGGCTCTCGTGGCGGGCCGTCGAGGCGCTCCGGGCCGTCGTCACGCTTGCGGTGCTCTTCTTCTTCATGATGCTCACCGGCGCGCGCCCCTCCGTGGTGCGGGCCGTGCTGATGGCGAGCGTTTTCATTCTGCTCACGCTCACGCAGCGCAACGCACACACGTTGAACACGCTCGGCGTGGCGGCGGCAGCCATGCTCCTGTGGCAGCCCCGGCAACTCTTCGACCCGGGGTTTCAGCTCTCGTTTGCCGCCGTGGCCGCCCTCGTGACGCTCCAACCCGTGTTCACCCGCGCACTCCCGGAGCGATGGACCACCCCCGGCCTCGCACGGAAAGGTTTAGCCATGGTTTCCATGTCGCTCGCGGCCACGCTCGGGACGCTCCCGATTCTCCTCTTTCACTTCGGCCATGCCTCTTTCGCGGGTCTCGCGCTCAACCTCGCAGCGATACCACTCACCGGATTGACGCTTGCAGCGGGCCTCTTCATGCTCGTCTTTGGCGGCGCGGGGCTCGTCGCCGACCTCAGCGCGATGGCGGCGGCGGGAGCCGCGCGCTTGCTGCTCTTTACGGCGGAGACGGGAGCGGCGCATCTCGGATGGGCCTCCCTCCATGGCTACGTGAGAGATCCGTGGACGGTGCTTGCCCTGGCGACGGCGCTCGTCATGCTCGCGCAGTGGCCGCGTCCCCGCACCCGATGGCGCCTGGGCGCTCTGACCCTCGCCTTCGCCGCCGCCGGCCTCTGGACCGCCGCGGCGACCCGCCTCACCCCCCGCCTCGACGTGCTCTTCTTCGACGTCGGCCAGGGCGACGCGGCCCTCGTGACCCTTCCGAACGGCCGACGGCTCCTGATCGACGCCGGGGTGCGCAATGCCTACACCGATCAAGGCGTCCGCACGCTCCTTCCTCACCTCGAACGCTTCGGCATCCGCCGCCTCGACGCCGTCGTCATCTCTCACCCGCACAGCGACCACCTCGGCGGCCTGCCCGCGCTCTTGCGCGGCGTGCCCGTGGCGCGCGTGCTCGATAACGGCGCGCCGCACGCCTCCGCCCTCTTCGCCGAAACGACGCGCCTGCTCGACAGCCTCGGCGTCGCCCATGAGGCGCTCGCCGCCGGAGACACGCTCGCACTCGACCCGTCCGTACAGATCCAGACGCTCTCACCGGCTCCCGCACTCACCCGCGACGCCGAAGACAACGACGCCTCGGTGGTCCTCCGCCTCGTCTACGGAAAGACCTCCATGCTTTTCATGGGCGACGCCGAAGCGGACGCCGAGACCCGACTCGTCGCGCACTACGGCGCGCTTCTGAGGAGCAACGTGGTCAAAGTGGGACATCACGGCTCGGCAACGAGCAGCACGCCGGCGTTCGTGGCGGCCGTCGCGGGAGATTCCACCCACCTGACGACCGCCGTCGTCAGCGCCGGGCGGAACAACCGCTTCGGTTTCCCCGACGAAGACGTGGTGCTGCGGTGGAAGCGGAGCGGCGCGCGGGTGCGAGTGACCGCCCGCGAAGGCGCCGTGTGGCTCCGGAGCGATGGCGAGCGCGTCACACCCGTGGCCTGGCGACGCCCCTAGGCGTCAATGAAGAGCGGGGCCGGAAAGCGCTCGAGCAGGGCGTTCGTCACCGAACCGAAGGCGATCTCCTTGATCTTCGACCGAGAGTGCGCGCCGACGAGCAAAAGGTCGGGATGATATCCGGCCGCGTATTCCAGGATTTCGTGCGCAACGTCTTTACCCTTCAAACTCTGAATCTGAACGGAAAAGCCATAGGTCTTCAGGTATGCCTGCGCCATCCGGAGGATCAGTTCCGACTCGGCCTTCCCATCTTTATAAATGTGGATGATCTGAACCCGAACGTCGACGCCGTACGGCTGGAGATGGGCAAACTCCCGGATGGTGCGCGCGGAAGCGTGGCTCCCGTCAAAGGCGACGAGCACGCGCTCCACCGGGCGACTCTCGGTTCCGACCACGAGCGTGGGACCGACCGTGTTCTTCACGACGCGGGCCAGGGTGTGCGTCTCCTGCTTGGGATGGCTATAAAAGAAATGCGGCGTCTTCCCAATGACGAGGAGATCATAATAGTTCATGTCCTCGATGATGCGCTGAAAGGGCACCCCCTCCTGCACGGTTTCGACGTGGGCGACCCCCGACCCCTTCATCGCCCGGTCGAATTCTTCGATGAGCGTTTGCGCGGTCGCGCGCGCTTCGGACGTCAGTTTCTCCCTCAGCTTCTCGGCATAATACATACTGCCGATGCCGCCGCCCCGCGAGCTGGCTTCGATGCTGCCCAGATCCACCACCGCCAGACCGGTGACTTCGGCGTCGTATCGGCGAGCGATGGTTGCGGCATATTCCGTGGCTATCGGGGTGTCGGAGTCGGGATCGAGCGCGACGAGGATTCTTTTGAGCATAGGTTCCCCACTACTTGGTTCCTGAGGATCGTGCCGGAGCCCTAAACTAAGCGAAGGCAACGGTGTGCACAATTCGTTTCTGAGAAATCACGGTGTAAATGCATGAAACGGGCTAATATTCCTTTAATGGAATTCAGTCATATGATCAATACCGGGGTCGATACATTCCGATATACCGGTCTCGATAGCCTTCTTTTGAACACTTCTCCACACCCTTTACTGTTATGAGAATGATTTAAAATGAGTAGTACTTGTAGTAGTAGACCGTGTGGAAATGTGGAAAGACAAGGTGTCCACATCGGCGTCGCGGCGTTGTGCATAAAAACGCGGGTTCATCCCCATGATATCCACACGCGCGGAGTTTCGGAAAGTCGCTGGAGCGGGCATATTCCCGGATTCGCCGAAGTTATTCACGTATCCACGAGCATCCACCGGGAACGTGCGCGCGGGACGTCGAAAATATTCACACGGAGGCGCGCTGTGGATGAGTCGGGATAACGTGTGGGCGAAGGGGGGAGTTATCCTCATCTATCCACACTGTGGATAAAACGGAGGGGTTATCCAGAGGATGTTCGGGAGTTGTTAACGGGTTGTTAACAGCGTGGACAATAGTTTTTCGGGGGGGGTCAGGGCTTGCCGAGAAGGGAGAACATTTCGCGTTTGTAAGCTTCGACGCCGGGTTGATCGAAGGGATTGATGCCGAGGAGGTATCCGCCGACGGCCACGGCGTGTTCGAAGAAATAGAGGCACTCGCCGACGGAGCCGGGGTCGAGGCGGTCGAGCCACAGGGTCATGACGGGCACGCCGCCGTCGGCGTGCGCGCGGGCGGTGCCCTCATACGCCTTTCGGTTGATGTGGCTCATCGTCTCCCCGGTGAGGTAATTGAGACCGTCGAGGTCGTCGGGAGAGGGGGGGACGGGGAGGTCGCCGTCGTCGTCTTCGAGCATGAGGAACGTCTCGATGAGGATGCGCCTGCCGTCTTGCACGTACTGGCCGAGCGAATGGAGGTCGGTCGAATACCGGGCGGTGGCGGGAAAGAGGCCCTTGTGCTCCTTACCCTCGCTTTCGCCGAAGAGTTGTTGCCACCAGGCGCCGAGGCCGCCGAGACGCGGCTCGAAGGCGGCGAGCAGTTCGACGGCGTATCCCCGTTCGTGCAAGAGGTAGCGGGTCGCGGCGTAGTCGAGCGCGGGGTTGTCGTGGTCGTCGTTGAGGCGGAGGCACGCGGAGACGGCGCCGTAAAAAAGCGAGCGCACGTCGATGCCCGCGACGGCGATGGGGAGAAGGCCCACCGGCGTGAGCACGGAGAAACGCCCGCCCACGCTCGGGGGAATGACGTATTTCTTATAGCCCTTCTCGGCGCGAAGCCGGTTGAGCGCGCCGCGTTCGGGGTCGGTGGTGACGATGATGCGGCGGTCGGCGTCCTCGAAGCGTTCCTCGAGCCACCGCCGGACGAACCGGAAGGCGAGCGCCGGTTCGAGGGTGGTCCCGCTCTTCGAGATGACGTTGACGTACACCGACTTGCCGTCGAGGTAGGCGAGCAGTTCGCGGAGGTAGGCGCCGCTCATGTGGTGCCCGGCAAAGAGCACCTCCGGCGCGCGCTCGTCCGAGACGGGGGCAGGGAAATACGGCGTCAGCGCTTCGATGACGGCGCGCGCGCCGAGGTATGAGCCGCCGATGCCGATGCACAGAAACACGTCGGCGTTCCGGCGGATCTCGGCGGCGGTGGCGGCGAGGTCTTCGAGAAGGGCGTCGTTCGGGTCGAGGAGGAGGTCGCGCCAGCCGAGGAATTCACGGCCCGCGCCGGTCTTTTCGACAACGGCCCGGTGCGCCGCCGCCACGCGGGGGCGGAGCCGGTCGAGGGCGTCGGGTTCGAGGTGCGCGTGCGCGGGAGCGGGATCGAAACGGAGCATGGGACGGAAAGGGAAGGATGAACGGAAGGGGCGCGGCGGAAAAGAGCCGATCCCGGAAGCGGATTGCCTTATATTCGTTTTCCCGAAGATAACCGGGGGCCTTTCATAAGAAAAGAGGGGAACGATAAAGAGCCATGCGAGAATTCATTCCGTTTGAGGAAGCGCGCGCGTTGGTGCTCGAGGCGATGCCCGGGCAGCCGGCGGCGCGGGCGTCCGTGGCCGAGGCGGTCGGAAAGACCCTCGCCGAGGCGGTCCGGAGCCGCGAGAACATCCCGCCGTTCGACAACTCGGCGATGGATGGCTATGCCGTGCGCGCCGCCGACCTGCGCGAGCTTCCGGCCACGCTCCGCGTGATCGAAGAGCTTCCGGCAGGCTCGTTCCCGAAGCGGACCGTCACGCCCGGCACGTGCGCGCGCATCATGACCGGGGCGCCCTTCCCGCCCGGCGCCGACGCCGTCGCTCCGGTCGAGTGGACGGAGCGGGGGGCGGACGACACCGTGCTTTTTCACCGCGCGCCGATGCCGGGCCGGCACGTGCGGCGGGCGGGCGAAGACGTGCGGGTGGGCGAAGAGGTGATCCCTGCCGGGTCGGTCGTCACGCCGCCGGTCGTGGGGATGATGGCGTCGCTCGGGGTGGTCGAGGCGGCCGTCCGCGTGCCGCCGCGCGTGGCCGTCATCGCTACGGGCGACGAGCTCGTGCCGCCCGAGGAGACACCCGGGCCGGGGCAGATCCGCAATTCGAACGGTCCCGCGCTCGCCGCACAGGCGCGTTCCTCCGGCGGCGACCCCCTGCCGCCCTTCCTCGCCCGCGATTCCCGGGCGAGCATCCGAGGCGTGATCGAAGAAGCGCTCGCCGCCGACGTGCTCGTCTTCTCCGGCGGCGTCTCGGTGGGCGACTATGACTTCGTCAAAGAGGTCCTCGACGACATGGGGATGGAGTTGCTTTTCTGGAAGGTGCGGCAGCGGCCCGGCAAGCCGCTTGCCTTCGGCATGCTCCGCGGCAAACCCGTCTTCGGTCTCCCCGGCAATCCCGTCTCCTCGGCGATGTGTTTCGAGCAGTACGTGCGTCCCGCGCTCGCGAAGATGCTCGGGCGCGCAGAGGTGATCCGTCCGCGCCACCGCGCCGTGCTCTCCGCCCCGATGCGCAAGGCGACGGGCCTCCACTATTTCGCGCGCGGGTTCGTCGCCACCGACGAGGCGGGCCGTCTCACCGTGCGTCCCTCCGGCGGGCAGGGGTCGCACGTGTACTCGGCGGTCGTGCGGGCGAACGGCATCATTCATCTGCCGCCGGAAATGGAAAACCCCGGGCCCGGCACGCTTGTTGAAATAGAGTGGCTGACGTGGTGAGCGCGGAAACGCACCGCCTTTTCCGAGGAAAACGGGGAGGCGTGAGGGCTTCCTCCCGATGGATGCCCACGATAATGAGCGGAGCACGCGGAACACCGCCCGCCGCGCGACCCACAGAGGTATCACGAAGAAGAGGAAGACGTCATGAATACGAAACGGCTCGGGTTCGGGTGGGCGGCGCTTCCGGCGCTCATGCTCCTGGCCTTCGTCGCCGGAGACCGGCTGCCCATCGGCGCGAAGGCCCCGCTGACCCATCTCGAAATGACGGACGTCTCCGGACGAACGATCACGCTCGCCGGGGCGGCGGGGGAAAACGGACTGCTCGTCCTCTTCACGGCCAATACGTGCCCGTGGGTGAAGGCCTGGGAGGATCGGGTGCTCGAGGCGGCGGCGGAGGCGAAAGCGCTCGGGGTGGGAGTGATCGCGGTGAACTCGAACGAGGCGGGACGCGCGCGCGGCGAGGGGCTCGACGACATGAAGCGGAAAGCCCGGGAAAAAGGCTATACCTTCTATTATGCGCTCGATCGGGATCACCGGCTCGCCGACGCCTTCGGAGCGGAACGCGCCCCGGAAGTCTTTCTTTTTGATAAAAACCTGACGCTGGTTTACGCCGGGGCCATCGACGACAACCCGCGTCATCCGGAAGCCGTCGCCCATCCGTACCTCCTCGACGCCATGCGCGCGATGGTCGAGGGACGCTCCGTCGCCGTCCCCTCGACGAAAGCCATCGGGTGCGCGATCAAACGCGCGCGCCGGTGAGGCGATCGCCCTCGGTCTGCCGCTCGTCCTTTCCATATCATCTCCCCTCGGTCCCTCGCGTGCGCCGTTTCCTCCTTCCCCTTCTCGTTTTCGGATGCGTCGCCGGATCCGTCCGGGCGCAGTCGCCGGAGCGGTGGCTCATGCGCGGGGATTCGCTCCGGGATGCGGGCGCGAGCGAAGCCGCCGAGGCCGCGTATGAGAAGGCTCGCGCGGGCGCTCCCGCCGCTCCCGCCGCGTACCTCCGCCTCGGCGCGCTCGCCCTCGACCGCGGGCGATGGGGGGAAGCCGCCGGACGCTTCGACGAGGCGCTCGAACGCGCGCCCGACGACCTCGCGGCGCATTACTACCGCGCCCTCGCACACCGGGAAGAAGGGCGCTTCCGAACGCCCATCGAGAAGGTGCGCGAACGCCTCGAATGGAAGAAGGCCGAGAAGCATTTCGAGTGGGTGCTCGCCCGCGACTCGTCCTTCCGAGACGTGCTCTATCAATACGCCGTGCTCGAAGCGTACCGGGGCGATTACGGCGAGGCGCTCGAACGGGCGCGGGCGCAGCTTCGCCTTCGCCCCGATCTGCCGTCGGCGCACGTCGGGCTCTTCCGGCTGTACCGGCGCTTCCTCCGGCGCGACGCGGCGGCGGCGACCGAGTGGATGGCCGCGCACGACGATGCGTATGCCGCCTTCTTCCGGGCCGAGGAGATGCGCCTGCGCGGGGCAACCGACGCGGCGCTCGAAGCCTTCCGCGCCCTCGAGCGCCGGCCCAGGGCTCTGCCGCGCGCGCCCATAGCTCTGGCGCTTGCCCGGGTGTTCACCTCTCTCGGCCTCCCGGAGGCGGCGGAGGCGCAGTTCTGGCGCGCCGTGGACGGCATCGGGACGCCCGTGGACGCCGCCTTCGTCTTCGAAGACGTGAAACACGTCCTTGCGCCCGAGGAGCTCCGCACGTATCGCGCACTCCGAGAGGCCGGGGACTTCCGGGACTTCTTCCGCCGGGTATGGACGCGGCGCGATCCCTTGCCCGCCGCCGCCGAAAACGCCCGCCTCATCGAACATTATCGCCGCCTCGTGTACGTCGAGGAGCATTTCGCGTACGACGGCTTTCGAGAATGGTGGAACGATCCGAACAAACGCGACCGGCTCGTTTTTCCCGAAGGCTATCGCCTCGGCCGCTCGTTCAACGACAAGGGGCTCGTCTACCTCCGGCACGGCCCGCCGGACGACCGCGTGGTGACGCTCGGCGCGGACGTGCCGGGCAATGAGTCGTGGCGATATGAGGCGACGGACGAGCTTCCCGCGATGGTCTTCCACTTCTCCACCCTCGGCGGGGCAAACTGGCGGCTCGTGCCCGTGCTCCTCGGCCCCGAGATGATGAGCGACCGCGTGGCGTGGGGCGAGCCGTTCACACGTGGATACACGATCTATCGGGAGCCGCCGGACCGCCGGGACCTGAGCCTCCTCGCGTTTCGCGAGCAGATGCGGGAGCGGAGTCAGGCAGACGTGGACGTGGGGCTGACCACCGACCGCCACACGTGGCCCGCGCCCGTCGAAGCGCTCGATATGCCCGTGGTGACGGCGGCTTTTCGCGGGGCGCACGGGCAGACGGACGTGGCGGTGTGGTATGCGTTCCCCACCGCCGCCGTCGCGCGGCGCATGCCGGAGGGGGCGCGACGGGTGGACGTCGAGATCGGCCTGAGCGTGCGCACCCCGGACGGACGTGAGGCTTTCCGGCGTCTCGTCACGCGCCGCCTGACGCTCACCGCCGACCCCACCGGCGGCGTCATCGACGGCTTCGCCTTCACCGCGGAGCCGGACTCGTACCGCGTCGCGCTTCACGTGCGTCCGAAGGGCGCCGGACTCCTCGGCACGTTCCGCCGCGACCGCCGGCTGCCCGACTTCTCCCGCCCCGTCCTCGCGATGAGCGACGTGCTCGCGGCCCGGAACGTCGCGCCCGCCGTGGCCGACGAGGGGCCGTTCGTGCGGCGCGGGCTGCGCATCGAACCGGCCCCCACACTCCGCTTTCGCACCGACCGCCCGCTCTTCGTCTATTTCGAAATCTATCACCTCACGCCCGACGACGACGGCCGGACGCGATATACACTCACGTACACGCTCACGCCGGTGAAACCTCGACGAAGGGGGCTTTTTCGACGAAAACAGAAGGGTCCGACACTCACGCTGAGCGCCGGGCACGAGAGCGCGGAAACCGCGCCCGTGGAGTACGCCGAGATCGACGTGCGCAAGGTCGAGCCGGATGCGTATTTCCTCACCGTGACGGTCACCGACCGGCAGACGGGGCGGACGGCCTCGCGCACCCGCGTCGTGACGCTCGAAGAGGGCCGGTGAGACGCGCATACCGACCGCTCCGTCCCTTATATTCGCCGGGACGAACGGACGAAAAGCGACTCCGCCATGCTTCTCTTTTATTGTGTGAAAAAGAAAGAACTCGACGTCATCCGACGGGCGGGGATCCAAAAGAAACGCGGCGTGCGGCTGTGGACGTCGCTCGCGCGTGCCCGGGAGAAATGTCGGAACCGCATCCTCGTCGTTGCCGCCGACCGGTTGCCCGCGCCGGTGGTCGCCGACGGCGAGGGGCGGGTGCGGGCGGAGGCGGTCCCGGCGGCGGCCGTGCAAAACCTCGACCCCTACCTTCCACCGAGGCTCGTCACGGCGGCGGGCGGCTTCGTGGCGCGACGCGGCAAGCGCGAACCCGAGCTTTTGCTCATCTTTCGGCGCGGCGTGTGGGATCTGCCGAAGGGCAAGTGCGAAAAGGGTGAGACCGCCCCCGCGTGCGCCCTCCGCGAAGTGCGTGAAGAGGTGGGCATCGACGATCTCCGTATCCTCCGCGACCTCGGCGCGACCGTCCACGGCTATGCGCGGCGGGGGCGATACGAGGTCAAGCCGACGCACTGGTACCTTATGGAGACCACCGAGACGCACTTCACCCCGCAGGTCGACGAAGACATCGAAGCCGTCGCGTGGGCGGAGTGGTCGAAAGCCCGGGTGAAGGTCGGCTTCGACACGCTCCGGCGGCACATGGAAGCGGTGGAGCCGGTGGTGCTCGAAACGTTCGGGACGCCGTGAAAGTGTGGGGGTGCATGGGAGGTAGGGGGGAATGGGATGAATGAAAGCCGCAATGGGTCATGAGTGATGCATCCACACGTTCCGCGTTGCTTGCCGGCGCGACGGGTCTCGTGGGCGGGCACTGCCTCGACCTGCTCCTCGCCGATGAGGCTTATCACGCCGTCGTCTCGCTCGGGCGCCGCCCGCTCCCGCGCGCGCACCCGAAGCTCACCCACCACGTCGTCGACTTCGATCGCCTCGACGCGCATGCGGGCGTCATCGAGGGGCAGGACGTCTTCTGTTGCCTCGGCACGACGATGCGGCAGGCGGGGTCGAACGAGGCGTTCCGTAAGGTGGATTACGACTATCCGCTCGCGCTCGCCCGTCAGGCGCTCGAACGCGGGGCGAAGCAGTGCCTCCTCGTCTCGGCGCTCGGCGCGAGCCCGCGCTCGCCGTTCTTCTATAACCGCCTCAAAGGCGAGGTCGAGCAGGCCGTTTCTGCGCTTCCGTTCGAGGGCGTCTATCTCTTTCGTCCCTCGCTTTTGACGGGAGAGCGGGCGGAGAAACGACCGGGTGAACGTCGGGCCGAGGCGGTGCTGAACGCGCTGAAGTTTCTCCTCCGCGGGCCGCTCCGGAAATACCGCCCCACGCCCGCCCGCGCAGTGGCCGCCGCCATGATCGCCGCGGCGAAGTCCGAGCCGGGCGGCGTGCGCATCTATGAGCCGGACGCGATGCGGGTGGTCATGGACCGATGATCTCGACCAGACGTTCTCCGCGATCTAGAAGCGTGATTGCTGCCGATAGCGTGCTTGACAGAGTCGCGCGCATCTGTACATTCGATGTGTTGCCACAACGAATCCACGGGACTTTTGGCGGTGGGCCAAGACGGTTGACCAGATCAACGAAGTCGCTGTCTTTGCTCATGATCACCGCATTGGCTCGGCGCGCAGACGCAAATATTTCTAAATCGTCCGCATCGCGTAGACCCAGCTCACGCACCGCAGTAGCCTCGAGATCTTCAAAATGCTCATTGATCCATCGAGCAAGCGCCGGAGATAGCTGGGCATCGATCCAGAGCTTCACGCGACAATCACCGGATGATCGATTCGACTGCGGGCAAACCGGATCGCCGCTTCGATGTCTTCGGCCTCGAGATCCGGCATTTCATCGAGGATTTCCTGCACGGAGAGCCCGGCAAGGAGTAGATCGAGAATGTCGGTAACCCGGATCCGCATCCCGCGAATGCAGGGACGTCCGCCACACTGCCCGGGGTTAAAGGTGATCCGTTCTTTCCAGTCTGCCATAGCGCTGCCGGTGAGGGGATTTCTTCTTTTGAACGCGCTTGCCCGATTCGGTTTCCGAGGAAAGCACGACGTTCCGCCTACGCGCGCGTAGTAGCCGCCGCCATGATCGCCGCGGCGAAGGCGAAGCCGGGCGGCGTGCGCATCTATGAGCCGGAAGCGATGCGGGCGGTCATTGCGGGCAAGGCTGGGGGGGCGGCTGACAGGTGGTGGAGGCCGGTGCATGGCAGGACGCTCAGCCCCGGTAGGGCACCATGTGCGATGCGATCCACTGCGTCAATTCCTCACGTTTGACACGACCTGCCGCCAAGTTCAAAATCAAGCGTTCCTGCTCGTCTACCTCCGCCGCAAGCTCGTATCCGTTGAGCAACAGAAAGACCTCAAGCGCTGCGTGGCCCACCCGCTTGTTGCCATCTACAAAGGGGTGATTCATCACCAGTGCAAAGGCAAGCGCCGAGGCTTTCTCAGCAAGCGTGCGATAGAGATCTTCTCCCGCAAAGGTCATCTGCGGCTGTGCTACCGCCGATTCGAGTGACCCCTGATCCCGCAAGCCCGGACGGCCGCCCGACTGATCGATCAGACGCTGGTGCAGCGCTTTGACTTGCTCCACCGTCAAAACGTGAATCATGAAAGACGACGATAGAGTTCGGCATTCTTGCTCAAAACGTGATCGGCAGCCTCTTCGAAGGTGAGCCGAAGGCGTTCTAGTTTCTCTTCGACGCTTGCCCGGACGAGATCCTCCGAGGAGACCCCAAGTTTGCGGGCGGCCTGATCCACCTCGTCGGCGGTTTTGTCGGGCAGTTGGATCGTGATCGTTTTCATGGGTCGGTGGATGGCTTTTTCCTTTTGAACGTCCTTGCCCGGTTCAGTTTCCGAGCGAAGCACAACGTCCCACCCCGCGCACGTGGTGGCCGCCGCCATGATCGCCGCGGCGAAGTCCGAGCCGGGCGGCGTGCGCATCTATGAGCCGGACGCGATGCGGGCCATCGCCGAGGGCGGGTAGAAGAAAAAGGGGACGTCGAAGCGAGGGACAGGCGTAGGGTGGTCGTGGACGATGCAGCGGCAACAAAAAAAGCCCGGTCTTACGGGACCGGGCTTTCGCCAAACTGGAGGTTTGTGCGGATTCGACTCACAAGGGCCAGGCGTGGGGCCAACCTCGACCGCGGGGTCACATAGAGGGAAACGCAGGCGTGCGGGCCTTCCCTCGACCACCGCAGTCACCTAGAGGAAGGCGCTCAAGCGTTGATCTCGGCCGGGGATGTCGTGTGTTCGAAGGACCCCACATCCTGTCGAAGCGCGACGCCGGCCACATAGAGGCTGGTTTGCTTGTCTGATCACCGAAAGAGACAAACGCCGTGCCACGAGGCCCCGCGCGCCCGTGGAGGCGGTTCGCGCCGGAAAGCTCCGCACGAAGGGGTGAAAAGCTTGCCGTTGCCGGAAAAATGTGCATGCTCAGAACCGCACGTCCACGCCGAGGCGGAGGGTGCGCTCGGCGGCGGGATAGAAGAAGACCACGTCCGAGCCGGCGGGATCGGGGAAACCGGTGGTGCTGTACGCCTCATTCGTCAGGTTGAACATCTCGGCGGAGACCGTGAGTTTTTGGAGGCGGTATGTGAGCCGGGCGTCCGCCGTGGTATAGTTCGGCAGGCGGATCGTATTGGCGTCGTCGAGGAAGACGCGGCGCACCGAGCGGACGACGAGCCCGCCGCCGAGCCCGGAGGCCGGGCGATACGTCAGCCCGCCGGAGAAGACGTCGCGAGGGACGGCTTTGAGGAAGTTACCCTCGAACATCCCCGAACGCTGGGTGGCGGACTGGTGCGCATAGTTCGCGAAGGCCGTCAGGCTGCGGGGAAAGTACAGCTTCAGCCCCGATTCCACGCCGGTGTGGCGGCTTTTGCCGAGGTTGACGTATCGGAACTGCTGGAGGTCGAAGTCCACCTCGTCCTCCATGTCGATGCGATAGGCGCTCAGCGAAAGCTCGGCCGTGACGTCGGGCGTGAGCTTGGCGCGGTGATAGACGCCGGCTTCCACGTTCGTGCCGCGCTGGGGTTTGAGCGCGCCGTTCGAGATGGTGATGGCATACGGAGGGAACGGCACGGGCGTCGAGCGCTGGTCGTAGAGCTGGTCGAGCGTCGGCGCTTTGAAGGAGCGTCCCGCCGAGGCATAGACGTGTCCCTCGTGCCCGCCCGCGCTCACGTATCGGACGTTGACGCCGGCGCGCGGGCTGAAGGCCGTGTGCGTGGCGTCGGAGGCGCCTCCCGTGCTCGGGGGCTCCGGTGCGTATGTGTCGCGGAGCCGGTCGTACCGCCCGCCGAGCGTGAGCGTCAGCGCCGGGAGGGGCGTGAGTTCGTACTGTGCGAAGGCGGCGAGCGTCGTCCGGTCGCCCGTTCCTTTGGCGTCGAGGGCGCTCCGGACGCCGGGCGCTTCGAGGTAGGCGGGCAGGGGGCCGGTGAGGAAGAGGTAATACGCATTGTCCACGCGCCCGACGGCGGCGTCCACCCCGGCGGTGAGGCGGTTCGGGAAGGGAAGCGGAACGCCTTCATAGACCACCTGCGCCGAGCCCGAGAGGAGCTTCGTGGTCAGATCCCGGTCCTTCGTGTCGGCGAAATCTGGCGTCAGGAGGAAGGTTCGGATGATGTCGGCGGAGCGCAGTTCGCCGGTGATGAAGGCCGAGACGGACATGGCGTCCGAAGGCTGCCACGCGCCGTCGAGCGAGAGGCGATGGCGGTTCTCCTCGGCGCGGTCGAAGCGGAAGAAATCCGATGAGGTGCGGGGGTCGGCGCGGACGTCGGAGGCGGCGAGGTAGCCGGGATCGTCGGCGCGTTTCCAGTGGTGGTCGGTCGAGAGCGTGAGGCTGCCGCCGGGCGCGTGTAGGAGCGCGAGGGAGCCGCCGAGGTTGGTGACGGAGCGTTTGCCGTGCGCACGGTAGCCGTCGGTGCGGTCCACGTCGGCATAGAGCGAGAAAAGGCGGCGGCCGTTCCAGCTGCCGGTGGTATGGAGGCGGGCCGTCAGCGTGCCGAACGTGCCGCCCGAGAGCGAAAGCGTGCGCGAAGGCGGAGCCGCCCGCCGGGTGATGAGGTTGACGACGCCGCCGAGCGCCGCGTCCCCGTAGAGCGAAGACGCGCCGCCCCGCAGGATCTCGATGTTCTCCACGTTCTCCATCGGAAGCGCGTTCCAGTTGACGAGGCCCGTCTCCACGTTGTTTTGCGGCTTCCCGTCGACGAGGACGAGCAGGTATGATACCTCGCCGCCGCCGTAGAAGCCCCGCACCGTGGCGATGGGGTCGTTGCCGAGGCCGTCGCGGTTGAAGAAGACGAGCCCGGGCGTCAGGCTCAGCGCGTCGGCGAGCGTGGCGACGGGGAGCGCGTCGAAGGCTTCCCGCCGGACGACCGAGACCGCCGCCGCCGTACGCGCGAGCGTGCGCTCCGAGCGGTCCGCCGTCACGACGATGCTTTCGAGTTCATACACCCGGAGGGAGTCGTCGGGGATCTCCTGGGCCCGCGCGGGCAAAAGCAACCCGCACAGCAGGCCGGCGAAGAGAATGTGCTTCCGCATAAAATTTCTCACGATCGAATGGGGAGGGGAAAATGGGGCCATGAAAACGCGCGTCGGCGGGGCAGGTTTTTCGGGAAAGGTGATATTTTCGAGGAGGAGCAAAAAAGCTCGCCGCAGGCCCTTTGTGGGGAGCCCGGGAAACAAAACGGCTGCTCGCGACCTGAATCGGAGACTTTGATCGTTGACGCCTGCGCATGAGAAACGCCCGCCCGCCCGCTTCGCCGCCCGAGACGCCCCGCCGCCCGCCGCTGGCGCTGTGGAAAGCCATGCGCCGGATCATCGGGCTGAGCCGTCCCTACCGGCGGCGGCTCTTTCTGGCCCTCGCGCTGACGGTGATGGGGACGCTGGTCTGGCTCGTGGTCCCGCTCGGGCTCCGGCAACTGCTCGACGCCGTGTTTCAGGAGACCGACCGGCGGATGCTCAACCTCCTCGCGGTGGGGTTGCTCGGCCTCTTCGTGATGCAGGGGCTCTTCTCTTTCAGCGGCAACTACCTGCTCGGCTGGGTCGGCGCGCGCGTGGTGGCGGATCTGCGGGAGAAGGTCTTCGCGCACCTGAACCGCCTCGGTCTGGCGTTCTTCGCCGATCAGCGCACGGGCGACCTCACCTCGCGCCTGACCAACGACGTCGACCGGATCCGTGACGCCGTCACGAACGCGCTCGTGGAACTGCTCACGCAGACGCTTACGCTCGTCGGCTCGGTGGCGCTGATGACGGCGCTGAACTGGCGGCTGACGACCATCGTCTTCGTCGTCGTGCCGCCGGTCACCATTCTGGCGCGGTATTTCGGGATGAAGATCCGCCGGATCTCAAGGCAGGTGCAGGACAAGCTCGCCGAGACGACCGCCCTCGCCGAGGAGACCATTCAGGCGATCCGTGTGGTGAAGGCTTTCGTGCGTGAGCCGTACGAGACGGCGCGGTATGTCGCCGCCGTGGAGGACCTCTTCGAGACGACCCGCTACCGGGTGTGGATTTCGGCCCTTTTCGGGACGCTCGTGGGCATCCTGTTCATGACGGCTCTCGTGGGCATCTTCTGGTACGGCGGCACCGAAGTGCTGGCGGGACGCCTCACCGCCGGCGACCTCGTGGCATTCATCTTTTATGCGTTCAACATCGCGCGCGGCGTCGGCGGCATGACCCGCCTCTACGCCACGTTCAACGGCGCCGCCGGCGCCTCGGAACGGCTCTTCGAATTGCTCGATCAGGAGCCCGAGATCCTCGACGACCCCGCCGCGATCCCGTTGCCGCCCGTGCGCGGGGCGGTGCGCTTCGAGGACGTCGCGTTCCGTTATGACGAGGGCTTTACGGTCCTTCAGGACATCACCTTCGCCGTCGAGCCGGGGCAGACGGTGGCGCTCGTGGGGCCGAGCGGCGCGGGCAAGACGACGCTCCTCAACCTCATCCCCCGTTTCTACGATCCCACCGACGGGCGCATCCTGATCGACGGGTACGACGTGCGAAAGGTGCGCATCCGGTCGCTTCGCGAGCAGATCGCGCTGGCGCCGCAGGAAGTTCACCTGTTTAACGATACGATTCGGGAGAACATCCGGTACGGTCGGCTGGAGGCCACGGAGGCCGAGATCGAGGCGGCGGCGCGGGCGGCCAACGCGCATGTGTTCATCGAGGCGATGCCGAACGGGTACGACACCCGGATCGGCGAGCGGGGCGTCAAGCTGAGCGGGGGGCAGCGACAGCGCATCGCCATCGCCCGCGCGCTCCTCAAAGATGCGCGCATCCTCCTTCTCGACGAGGCCACCTCTTCGCTCGACTCGGCCTCGGAAGCGCTCGTGCAGGAAGCCCTCGAACGGTTGATGCAGGGCCGCACTACGTTCATCATCGCCCACCGCCTGGCCACCGTTCAGCACGCCGACCACATCCTCGTGCTCGACGAGGGACGCATCGTCGAGCGGGGCACGCACGACGAACTCACGGCCCGCAACGGGCTCTATCGCCGGCTGGCCGCGCTTCAGTTCCGCGAGGCGATCTCCTTCGAGTGAAACGCGCCTGCCCTCGTGCGACTTCAACGGTTTTCCCCTATATTGGCGGCAGGCAAACGGATGCGTTTCTCACGACAGTTTTTCGTTTCTGAATGGAAGTAATCCCGGGCCCGAGGCGCGCGCAGGCGTCGAAGAAAGCGGTGCAAAAGAGCCGAATGAGCGATCAACCATCGGGCGGATCTGCCGCGTCGAAGAAGAAAAGCCGTCATCGGAAGCGCCGTCGCGGGCTGCCTGCGCAGGTCGTTTTCGGGCTTCTCGTGCCGCTCGGCCTCGTGAGCGCCGGGGCCGTCTTCGTGGGGGGGCGGGTCATGGCGGTCCCGGCGGCGGTGGTGTGCCTGCTCATCGTGTGGGCGCTGTACGTGAACGACCGGAAGGGCTTCGTTCGCTCGAAGCAGATGCGCCGCGCCCACGAGCCCCGGCGTCATTTCGTCCCGCTGGAAGTGATCCTCCTTTTCGTGCTGATCCTCCTGAACGTGGTTGCGGTGGCATACGTGTTCGTGACCCTGTGAGGGGCGCGACGTTTATTGTCCCACGAGAAAGACGGCGTTGGCGAAGAGGAGGCGGCCATTGTGCCAGAAGGCACGGAAGAGGGGATCGTCCGCCACATAGACGACCCGCCCGCGACCCATTTCCTGAACGCCGAAGACGAGCGTGTCCCTGAGTTTGGCGCGGGCGCGGTGGCCCGCGAAGCCGCTCACGAGCGCATCGCCTTCGAGGACGCCCACGTTCCAGTCACCATCGCTTTTGAGGAAGGCAAAGGCGTCATCGCTCCGTTTGAGGGTGAAGTACACGTCGTCATAGCCGAAGGCGAGCGGGTGCGTGGGGTCCATGCGCACGCGGAAGATTGCGCCGGGCACTTCGTCCGAGATGGAGGCGCGTTCGCGGTCCCCGAAGCGGGAGAGGGCGGCCTCATCCGCTTCGAGTTCGTCTTCGTCTTTGTCCTTGCTTTTTCGTTTGAGGTGGAAGCCGTCCTTCCCGGCGAGGGCGGCGGCGGCTCGTTCCATGGCGATGAGCCGTCCCCCGCGCCGGATCCACGCCTGGAGGTCGGCGAGGCGGCTCTTGGTGAGGAAGCGTTCGTAAAAGCCGTTCGGAAGGATGAGCACGTCGTAGGCGTCGAGGTCGAGGGCGCCGAAGTCGTCGGGATCGACGAGGGTGACGGCATAGCCGAGTTGGCGGTCGAAATAGTGCCACACCTCTCCGGCGGCGGTGGAGGCGACGGGCGCGCCGGCGAGCACGAGCACGCGGGGCTTCCGGAGGAACGGCACGTCGTCCGAGCCGAAGTCCGCGCCGCGCGCGACGAAGCCGGTGGCGACGGCGTGGAGCGGCTGCCCGAGGTCGTCGGCGGCTTTCCGGACGACGGCGTCGAACCGCTCGCCCATGGCCTCGTTGCCCTTCCGCGTGAGGATGAGCGTGCCGGGTGCGTAGGTGCGCCCGTCGATCTCGAAGGGCTTGCCGGCAAAGCGGAGCTTGACGCCGGCTTCGAGCACGGCGGCGAGGAAACGGGCATCTTCGAAGCTCTTCCACTCGGCGAGGTAGGCGTACGGTCGCTCGAGCGCGGGCGGCTCCGGCGCGGCTTCCGGGGCGGTGCGCGCGCCGGGGGCGAGACGGTCGGTGAGGGCGAAGGCGTCGAGGCCGTACGCATACGGGAGCGCCCACGCCGTCACGTCGTACGTGAGCGAGTCGGCCAGCTCGGCGCGCGGCTCGAAGAGCACCTTGACGAGCACCGACTTCGGCTGAAACGCGCTCACCACGAGGTCGCCCGGCTCGACGGTGACGGCGGTGGTTTGCCCGGAGGCGTAGTCGAAGCCGCGCGCCGAGCGCCGTTCGACGGCGTACCCGAAGGCGATGCCCTGTCGTTCGAGCAACGCAGCGAGGGCGTCGCGCTTGTCCGTATTGGCGCCTTTGACGACGTACGTCTTGTACGTCCCCGGCGGATCGTTTTGCGCCCGCTCATAATACGCCCGAAACTCCTCGAGCACGCGGTCGTGATGCTTCGCCGTTGCCTCGACGGTCGAGAGGCCGGTGGTGTGGTGGTGGGCAATGCGGTCGGCGAGCGTGAGCGTGTCGCCCTCGGCGGTGCGGATGGCAAGGCCGGCGCGCCCGCTGCCGCCCTGTTCGTACGTCATGCCGATGGCGCCGTTGAACGTGGGCCACGTGTCCCCGTAGCCGGGATAGAAGAGGTCGAAGACCTGCCGGGTGAAGTACAGCCATCCGCGCTCGTCGAAATACCGGGCGTGGTTCTTTCCGATGATCGTCTGGAATTCGCGCTGCCACGGTGAGATGTCTTTGTGGAACGGCTCGGCGGCGGGTGCGAAATAGTACGGCTCATCGACGCCCTGCTCGTGAAAATCGACGTGCACGTGAGGAAGCCAGCGGTTGAAGAGCGGGATGCGCTGCCGGGTCTCCACCTGCGACATCCAGGCCCAGTCGCGGTTGAGGTCGAAGTAATAATGGTTGGCGCGTCCGCCCGGCCACGGCTCGTGATGCTCGCGAGCGTTCGGGTCGGGATTGGGCGTGCGGCCGACCGTTTCGTTGTACCAGTGCACGTACCGGTCGCGCCCGTCCGGGTTGATGCATGGATCGATGACGACGACGGTGTTGGCGAGCCAGGCCTGCGTGCGCGTGTTGGCGGGATTGGCGAGGTCGTAGAGCGTCGCCATCGCCGCTTCGGTGCTTACGGCTTCGTTGCCGTGCACGTTGTAACTCAGCCACACGAGGGCCGCCGTTGCTCCCTCGACGGCGCCGTCGGCCTGCCCGGCCATGCGCAGGTTGTTCGCGCGAATCTCCTCGAGGTGGGCCTGGTTCTCCGGCGAGGTGATGAAGGCCGTCATCAGGGGCCGCCCTTCGTACGTTTCTCCATAGCGCTCGAGGCGCACGTTCGGCGAAGCGGCGGCCACGTGCTCGAAGTAGGCGACGACGCGGTGGTGCGGAGTGAAGCGGTCGCCGAGTTCATAGCCGAGGAATTCGGCGGGCGAGCGGAGGGCGGTTTGCCCGAAGGCCGTGGCGGCGAGAAGGCCGACCAGTACAAACGCGGAAAGACGACGCACGTGCATGAGGGGACGGGAAGGAGGGAGAGGGACGGAACGGCCGCGCCGACGAGGGCCGGCGGCGGAAAGGTACGCGCACGAGCCGGGTATGCGCAATGCCGGGCGTCGTCTTTCCGGTCGCTCACGTCGGCGCCGGCCCGGCGCCCGGGACCTCGCCCATCGAGGCGTTCCCGGCCGGGGCGCTCTCCTCCGTGGCGATGAGCGGCGCCTCGCGCCGACGGACGGCCTCGAAGAGGGCGACCTCGCTGCCGAACCACCCGACGGTCGCGGCGGCGCGGAGGAGCAGGAAAAGCTGTTGAAGGAGAAACAGACCCCAGATCCCGTTCATCTCGAAATCCAGCACTATCGGCAGGGCCAGCGCCACGGCCGCGAGGAGGAACCAGACGCCGTAGAGCGGGAAGGCCTGCGCGTGTCGGAACGGCCACGTGATGCCCGCCAGAAAAGCGCGCGTGACCTTCTGCTCTTCCACCACGAGCGCGATCCGCCCATAGTCGTGCAGCAGGTCGATGAAGGCGAGGCCGAGCACCATCAGCGTCGGCGCGAGGACGAAGAAGATCCAGAAAGCGCCCACCTCACCGTTCCACACCACGGCCAGCCCCACCGACAGGAGGGCGACGCCGCCCAGCCACACGAGCACGAGCAACCCGTAGAGCAGGCCGAGCCCGACGGCGCGCGCGGCATAACGCCCCACGCCCGCCCAGAACGAACGTCCCCCGCCGTCGCGAAGCGCGTGGATCAGCCCCACGCTCCACCCGGCTTTCCAGACCAGATACAGCGGGATCATCCAGAACAACTGCGCCCGGAGCGCCGACAGGACGAGGCCCGCCTTGTCCAGAATGTCCGCCCAGAGGACGACGTCGAACTGCTGCACAAGCTCGGAGCCGAAGCCCGACGGTCCCACCACGTTGCTGAGCGCCATGTAGATCGGCAACGCCAGGATGAAGGCCAGACACAGGTTGACGGCATAGATCAGCACGACCAACCCGGGACGCTTTTGGACGGCGGAGAAGCCCGCGCGAAAGCTGTTGATGAACATGATGGCTTGACGAGGATCGTGGAGACGGTCGGCTCAGAAAAGGCCGGCGATGAGATAGAAGACCTGTTGAAGCAGGGAGGTGAGGCCCAGTTGCTCCTTGCGGGCAAGCGTGTTGTCCGCTTCGGCGATCTTCCGGTTGTCGAGGCGGTTCACGTCGAGGCGGACGGCGTTGTCGGGGTCGAGATAGGCTTCCGCGGCGCGCGAGGCTTTGTGGAAGGTGAACCGTTTCCAGACATCGACCCCGTCCCAGGCCAGACGTTCCTCCGAGCCGTCCTCGAACCGCACGAGAAGCGTCTGCGGAAAGACGCCGTCCTGCTTCCGATGAACCTCCACCCGGCTCTCGTACCAGTCGCCCTCGGTTCCCTCCGGAGGCTCGGCTTTGGACGAACGCAGCGAGGCGACTTCATAATCCACCACGGCGACGCCGTAGACGTACTGGTCGAAGAACCAGCCGAGATCCATGCCGGAAACCTCCTCGGCGACGGCGATGAAGTCGCGCGTGGTCGGATGACGGAAGCGCCAGCGGTCATAGTACGTCTGAAACACCTGATCCGTCGTTTCGCGGCCGAGATAGTTTTCGAGCGTGAGGAGCAACGTGGCAGGTTTGGCATACGTGGCCTTGCTGTAATCGCTCTCGTCTTCATATTCCCAGGCGCGGGTGAAGACCGCCCCGCGGTCCGGCGCATTTTTCGTGTACATCAGGCGCTGCATGCCCTCGTCGCTGACCTGAATGTACGGCAGCTTGACGACGGCGCCCGGCCCATAGGCATCGTCCATGATGCGGGCCTCGAAGTAGGAGTTGATGCCCTCGTCGAGCCAGGCTTCCTCGAACTCGTTGCTGGCGATCATGCCGTAGAAATATTGATGGCCGAACTCGTGCACGGTGACGAGTTCCGGAAGGCGCATCCATCCGGGCATCTTGTACGTGGTCCCGCAGGTGATGAGCGTCGGGTATTCCATGCCGTTGCTCCCGCCGATGCCGTCGACGAGCGTGAGCGTGGTGTACGGGTACTCGCCCACCCAGGCGTCGAAGCGGTCGAGCGCGGCCTTTACGGCTTTGAAATGGCGCTCGGCCTGCCCGTCGTGATGGGGCTGAAGGAGCAGCCGGAGGTTGACGTGTCGCCAGGTGTCGGTGTATACGAGGAAGTCGGGGCTGGCCGTCCACGCGAAGTCGTGCACGTCGTCGGCCTGATACGTGAGGGTGCGCGTGCCGGCTTCGGTCGTCTCGTTCACGCGCACGCCGGAAGCCCCGACGACGTACGCCTCGGGGACGGTCATCGTCACCCGGTACGTGCCGAAGTCGGCGTAGAACTCCGTGTTGGCGTGGAACTGGTGGGTGTTCCACTGCCCGTGTGGGGCGTCGGCGGGGACGTAGCGCACGCCCGGCTCTTCGTAGACGCCGAGCTTCGGAAACCACTGCGCGACCATGAAGAAGCGGTGGCCCTGTTCGGTCTCGGCCCAGCCTGTCCGCGCGACGACCTTGGGCATGAGGGCCGTGAAGTCGATGTCGAGCGCGATGGTCTCGCCGGGGGCTACGGGACGGGGCAGCGTCACCGCGATGACGGTCTGATCGTCCGGGTTGCCGTCGTCGGGTTGGATGAAACGGATACGGTCGGTGAGGTCGGTCTCCCCGGCGCTGTAGGCGCCCGGCGGAGCGGTGTCGCCCGGTTGCGGGGTGGCGATCGTCATGCGGGTGATGTCGATGCCGCCCCGGACGTCCGCTCCTCTGGCCGAGAAGCCGCGGTGCTTGCCGCCGCTCTCCCGCATGAACGTCGAGCGCTCGTTTTTGAAGGCGTTCAGGTACAGGTGAAACTGAAGCTCGCCGACGGGCGCTCTGTCGGGGTTGCGCCAGGTGACGCGCTCGGAGCCTTGCACGGTGCGGGCCTCGGGGTCGAGCGTGGCGGTGATCGTGTACGAGACGCGGCGGTCGCTGAGGGGGCCGTCGGCGATGGTCGTGCGTGGCGCCGTGGCGGTGGGCTGAGCAAGGGCGGGCGCGGGCGTCAGAGGCAGAAGCGCCAGCGCCGCGAGGACGAAACAGATTCGGGACAGCATGAGCGGCATCCTGAGAGAGAAAAGGGCGACTATCCTGCCTACGCGAGGCGGACAGGCGGGTTACGACCCGGCGACAAAGTACGGCTTCCCACCGAAAAAGGGGACGCCACCACAAAGAAAAGCCGCGCGCGCGGGCGGGGCTCCGCTTCCGGCGGCATCTTCGGGAGGGGACGGGCGTTTAAGCGCGCAGTCGCTCTTTTCACCACCCATTGCTTCGAAGCCCATGTCGTTCCCCCCCCACGTCGAACTCTGTGAAGTCGGGCCGCGCGACGGCTTTCAATTCGAGGAAAAGCCGATCCCGACGGACCTCAAGCTCGAGATCATCGAAGGGCTGGCGGAGGCGGGGTTGCGGCGCATCCAGGTCACCTCGTTCGTGCATCCGAAGTGGGTGCCGCAGATGGCCGATGCCGAGGCGCTCGTGGCGCGGCTCCCGAAGCGCGAAGGCGTCGTCTATACGGGGCTGGCGCTCAACCTGCGGGGGCTCGAACGCGCCCATCGGGCCGGGCTGACGCACGTCGACCTCTCCATCGCCACGAACGAGACACACAGCCGCGACAACGCGAACATGACGGTGGCGGAGGGCGTCCGGCAGGCCGAGGCGATGATCCGCCGCGCCCGCGACTACGGGATGCAGCCGCAACTCGGCCTCCAGACCGTCTTCGGCTACGCCGCCCCCGGCGACACGCCCCTCGACTTCATCGTCGAACTGTGCGGACGCTTCGCCGCGCTAGGCGTCGAGTCGCTCTCACTCGCCGACTCGACGGGCATGGCGAACCCGGTGATGATTCGTGAGCGGGTGGCGGCGGTGCGGGCCGTCATCGGGGAGACGCCGCTCGTGCTCCACCTCCACGACACGCGCGGCCTCGGCATGGCGAACGTCGTGGCTGCCCTCGAAGCCGGCGTCGCCCGGTTCGACACGTCGCTCGGCGGCATGGGCGGCTGCCCCTTCATCCCCGGCGCGACGGGCAACATCGCCACGGAGGACACGGTCTACCTCCTCGACCAACTCGGCATCGAGACGGGCATCGACCTCGAAAAGGTGGCCGCGTGCACGCTCCGCATGGAGGCGTTCCTCGGCAAGCGCTTCCCCGGCAAGATGCACCGGCTCGTGCGCCGGAACGTCACGGCTGTCCCCGAAGAAGAAGGCGTGCGATAGTCCTTCCTATCCTTCGGCGTACGCTTCCATCGGCGGGCAGGCGCAGACGAGGTGGCGGTCGCCATAGGCGTCGTTGACGCGGCGGACGGCGGGCCAGAACTTGTTCTCGCGCGTCCACGGGGCGGGAAAGGCGGCCTGCTCTCGGGAATAGGGGAGGTCCCACGTCTCGGCGGTCGCGAGCGTGGCCGTGTGCGGGGCCTGCTTGAGGGGGTTCCGTTCGGGATCGGATGCGCCCGCCTCGACCTCGCGGATCTCGGCGCGGATCGCGATCATGGCCTCGCAGAAACGGTCGAGCTCGGCCTTCGACTCGCTCTCCGTCGGCTCGATCATGAGCGTGCCGGGCACGGGGAAGGACACCGTCGGGGCGTGGAAGCCGTAGTCCATGAGCCGCTTGGCGACGTCGATCTCGGTGATGCCGGTCAGTCGTTTGATGGGCCGGAGGTCGAGGATGAACTCGTGCGCCACGCGCCCGTGCGCGCCGGTGTAGAGGACGTCGTAGTGGGCGCGGAGGCGGTGCGCCATGTAGTTGGCGTTGAGGATGGCCGTTTTCGTGGCGCGGGTGAGGCCGTCCGGGCCGAGCAGGGCGATGTAGGCCCACGAGATGGGGAGGATGCTCGCGCTCCCGAACGGAGCCGCCGCCACCGGCCCGATGGCCTGCGCGCCGCCGGTCTCGACGATCGGGTGGCCGGGGAGGAAGGGCGTCAGGTGCTCGGCGCAGCAGATCGGCCCGACGCCCGGCCCGCCGCCGCCGTGCGGGATGGCGAAGGTCTTGTGGAGGTTGAGGTGGCACACGTCCGCGCCGAACTCTCCGGGGCGGCACAGGCCCACCTGCGCGTTCATGTTCGCCCCGTCCATATACACCTGCCCCCCGTGTGCGTGCACGATGCGGCAGATCTCGACGATGCCCTCCTCGAAGACGCCGTGCGTGGACGGATACGTGATCATCAGCGCCGCGAGGCGATCGGCGTGCGCCTCGGCCCGGGCGCGGAGGTCGGCCAGGTCCACGTTGCCGTGGTCGTCGCAGGCGACGACCACCACTTCCATGCCCGCCATCACGGCGCTCGCCGGGTTCGTCCCGTGCGCCGAGGAGGGGATGAGGCACACGTTGCGATGTGCCTCGCCCCGGCTCGCGTGATACGCCCGGATGACGAGCAGCCC
Organism: Rhodocaloribacter sp.; assembly: GCF_056451265.1. Classification (NCBI taxonomy): domain Bacteria; kingdom Pseudomonadati; phylum Rhodothermota; class Rhodothermia; order Rhodothermales; family Rhodothermaceae; genus Rhodocaloribacter; species Rhodocaloribacter sp. Next base: position 25,441 of record NZ_JBWOPL010000007.1, read on the forward strand.
CGCGTATTCCCCCGTCGCGCCCGAGTTGGGCTGAAGCGAGACGCCGGGGAAGCCGGTGATCTCGGCGAGCCACGCGGAGAGCTGCTCGACGAGGATCCGGTAGCCCTCCGCCTGCTCGGGGGGGACGAAGGGGTGGAGCCGGTTGAACGCCGCCCAGGAGACCGGCATCAGCTCGGCGGCGGCGTTGAGCTTCATCGTGCACGAGCCGAGCGGGATCATGCTCGTCGTCAACGAGAGGTCGCGCGCGGCCAGGCGGTGGAGGTACCGCATCATCTCCGTCTCCGAATGATAACGGTGGAAGACGGGATGCGTCAGGTACGGCGTCGTGCGGGCGAGCGGGCCTTCGTAGCCGTCGTCCATCAGCCCGGCCAGCTCCTCGGCGGTGAAGTTGAAGGCGCGGTCGTGCCCGAAGACGGCGAAGAGCGTGTCGAGCTCGGAGGCGCGCACCGTCTCGTCGAGGGCCACGCCGACGGAGCCGTCGTCGAAATAGCGGAGGTTGATGCCCCGGGCGTCGGCGGCTTCCCGGAGGAGCGTGGCGGAGCGGCTCTCGAGGTCGACGCGGATCGTGTCGAAGAAGTGATCGTGTCGGATCGAATAGCCGAGCAGCTCCAGGCCGTGGGCAAGCACCTTCGTCAGGTTGTGGATGCGCGCGGCGATGCGGCGGAGGCCGTCGGGACCGTGATAGACGGCATACATCCCGGCCATCACCGCCAGGAGCACCTGCGCCGTGCAAATGTTGGAGGTCGCCTTCGCCCGGCGGATGTGCTGTTCGCGCGTCTGAAGCGCCATGCGGAGCGCGGGCCGGCCGTCGGCGTCGATCGACAGGCCGATGATGCGGCCCGGCGTCTGCCGTTTGAACCGCTCCTTCGTGGCAAAGTACGCGGCGTGCGGCCCGCCATAGCCCACGGGCACGCCGAAGCGCTGCGTGCTCCCGACGGCCACGTCCGCACCGAAGGCGCCCGGCGGCGTCAGCAGCGTCAGGCTGAGCAGGTCGGCGGCGACGACCACGTGCGCCCCGGCCTCGTGCGCGGCGTCGCAAAAGTCACGGTAGTCGTGGAGGGCCCCGTCGGTGGCCGGATACGCCACGAGCGCGCCGAAGACCTCCTCGGTGAAGGCGAACGTGCGATGATCTCCCACGACGACCTCGACGCCGACGGGCACGGCGCGCGTCTGCACCACGGCGATGGTCTGTGGATGGCACGTCTCCGAGACGAAGAACACGTTGCGCGTCTTCCCTTTCGCCACACGGTGGAGCATCAGCATCGCCTCGGCGGCGGCGGTGCCCTCGTCGAGTAGCGAGGCGTTGGCGATCTCCAGCCCCGTCAGGTCGATGACCATCGTCTGAAAGGTGAGAAGCGCCTCCATCCGACCCTGTGAGATCTCGGCCTGATACGGCGTGTATTGCGTGTACCACGAGGGGTTCTCGAACACGTTCCGAAGGATGACCGGCGGCGTGATGGTGTCGTGGTAGCCCATGCCGATGAACGAGCGACGGACCTGGTTCTTCGAAGCGATGGCGCGCGCCTCGTCGAGGAGTTCATATTCCGTGCGCGCCGGCGGCAGCTTCAGCGGGCGCGCGCTTCGGATGGCGGCGGGCACCGTCTCGTCGATGAGTTCGTCGAGGGAGGAGAGGCCGAGCGCGGCGAGCATCTGCGCCTCGTCCGCCTCCGAAGGTCCGAGATGACGGCGGGCGAAGCGGTCGGTAAACTGGAGGTCGATGGCCATGCGAAAACGTCGGAAAGGAGCGGGTTTGAGAATGCGCAAACGTGAAAGAAGGACGCCGGGAAAAGAGTGGGCGCACGTGCGGCCCCTCGGCGCGAAGGGCCGGGTTTCACCGGCGGGCGATGCCTCGCGGGACGAGCGCGGATTGAACGACCGCCCCGGGCTCCTGTTCTGAAAAAAACCGGGTGCGAGGGAATTTCACGGGGGCCGTTCATCCGCGCGCTCAGGCTTCCGCGCGCAGGCGTTCGAGGGCGATGCTCGCCGCTTCCTGTTCCGCTCGTTTTTTGCTGCTCGCCGTGCCGCGCCCGTACGCCTTGTTTCGGAGCACGACCTCCACGGTGAACGTCTTTTCGTGGCTCGGCCCCACCTCTTCGATGACCCGGTATCGCGGCTGGGGCCAGCCCTGCGCCTGGGCGTACTCGAGAAGGAGGCTTTTGAAATTGTCGCGATGCTCGGCCAGTTCGTCGAGGTTGACGTGGTCGAGCATGGTGCGATGGATGAAGGCGCGGGCGGCTTCCGGCCCGAGGTCGAGGTAGAGCGCGCCGATGACGGCCTCGAAGGCGTCGGCGAGGATGCTCCGGTTGTTGCGTCCGGCCGTCTGCGCCATGTTCTCGCTCATCAGGATCAGCGCGCCGAGATCGATCTGCCGGGCGCATTCGGCCAGCGCCACGCCATTGACGAGCTTGGCCCGGAGGCGCGTCAGGAAGCCCTCGTCCCGGTCCGGGAAATGGTGATAGAGATAATCGGCGGTGACGAAGCCGAGCACGGCGTCGCCGAGAAATTCGAGCCGTTCGTTCGAATAGAGATGCGTGTCGGGTCGTCCCCGGAGCAGCGACCGGTGCGTGAGCGCCTGCTCGTACAGACGCAGATCCCGCACCGCCATGCCCACGAGACGCTCGACGGCCTCCCGCGAGACGGCTCCGGCCTCGACGCTCGGGGAACGTTTGAAAAATCGGCGGAACGCCTTTCGAAGCGATGAAACCAATGCGACAGGCAAACTATGCGTTCGGATACCCGGGCGAAACCGGCGCGACCCGGCATGATCCGGCCCGATGATCCGACGTCCGTCCCTCCGGCATCACATGATGTCGATGCATGATCTTGTGCGGGAAGATAGATGTTTCCCCGCAAAGATGGGAGCCGACCGCGCCGGCGGATTCACCGGAGCATGTTCCAGAACATGCGGTAGTCGTCGTTCGAAGGGTCGAGCTCGAGGAGGCGTTTCACGAGGGGACGGGCCTCCGCTTTTCGGTTCGTGTTGAAATAGAGCGAGGCCAGGTTTGCCAGCGGGAGGATGGCGTCGGGGTCGAGGGCGAGGGCGGCGCGGAAGTCGGCCTCGGCGCCCGCCATGTCGCCGAGGAGCGCGCGGGTGAAGCCCCGGTCGTTATAGGCTTCCTCGAACTTCGGGTTGTCCGTCAGGATGGCGTCGAACGTGGCGAGGGCTTCGTTGAGGAGGCCGGATTGGCTGAGGGCCGCTCCGAGCTTGTTCCGGAAGCGGAGGTGCCCCGGCGCGTGGTCGACGGCGCGGCGGAAATACCTCGCGGCCTCCTGGGGGGCGCCGGTGGAGAGGAACGCCTCGCCGATCCGGTACCAGGTCCACGCATCGTCGACGGCGGTTTCGTCGAGCGTGGGGGCGAGCGTCATGATCGCGCCGAAGTTTTTTTGCCAGAACCACAGCCGCACGAGCGAACGCGCCAGCTCCTGCGGCGTCTTCGTCCGTTGCGCTTGCTCCAGATAGGCGGCGGCGGAGTCGAGGAAGCCGGGATGGTTCGTGACCTCCTCGTAGTACGTCAGAAACCCTTCGGCCACCTCCTCGGGCGGCGGCGACTTGTCGATCAGCGCCGCCAGTCGGACGAGCCGCTTTTGCGAAGCGTCGCCCTCTTCCGCCGAGAGGATCTCGATCTCGTCCGGCTTCATGACCCGGATGAAGTGGTCGGTCACCTTCACGTGCGGGATGTCGATGGAGCCGGAGACGGGCATGTGGCACGAGACGCAGTTGTCCCCCACGCGGGCGCGCACGGCCTGATCTTCGACGCACAGGTTGTCGTTCTCCGGCGTGTGACACGAGGCGCAGACCTGCGCGTAATGATCCGCGCCGAGCGTCTTGACGCCGACGTGCGGATCGTGGCACGTGGTGCACGTCATCGCGCCGAAGGTCTCGGGCCGCTTCCGGGATTCACGAAAGCACGCGCTCATCTGAAGCCGGTCCGGGTGGGAGGCCATGATGAACTGATGCGTGCTGTCGGCATAGCGGGGCCAGAAGACGTTTTCGAAGTCGCTCAGCCGGAGGGCGGGGCGGAACTCGAGCGGCGACCGTTTCCACACCGCCGCGCCCTGCATGTGGCACCGGCGGCATACGTCGAACTGCCGGTCGATGGGCAGCTTGCGGGGGTTGACGATCGTGCGGTCGATCTCCTTCGTCACGTCGACCACCTCGCCGGCGCGTTTGGCTTCGACGTGGATCGAGCCCGGCCCATGACACCGCTCGCAGTCGATCCCGTCCGGCGCCTCGGCGAAGCGGTTCTCCGAACCCGGCACGAAGTCCGGCATCGCATTGTGGCACGACATACACGTGACCGGGATGGGGCGCGTGAACCGGGCGTTGTTGCCGCCCGCGAACTTCGGCGGGAGATCCCATTTGCCCTCCTGGGCATACCACGTCAGCGGCATCTGATAGAGATAGCCGTTCACGTCCATGATGTGCGAGTTCGTGTGTTGCCCCGAGCCGATGATGTAGTCGATCTTCTCGATGCGCTTGTAGACCGTGTCCCGCCCGGCGAGCCGGTATTCCATGATGAAGAGATCCTCGCCCCGGTGGACGGGCAGGTAGTAAAAATCCCGGTGCGGATCGTAGACCGGCTTCGGATGCTCGAAATCCGCCGCGCTTTTCGAGAGGGTGGCGGGCTTGAACGAGCGTCCCATCTCGGCCTCGACGAACGTTTCATACTTGTCCGCGTGGCACGTCCGGCAGGCCTCTTTTCCCACGTACTCGGCGTCCGGACCGAGGTTGAGATAGACCGGCTCGGCGGCGGTCGTCTCGGGCGTTTCGGCGGGGGGTTGGCGGCAGGCGGCGAGCAGGCACAGAGCCGACAGAAGCAGAAGAGTGGCGGCGCTTTTCATCGTTCGGGCAAACGCTTTCGAGGCGGTGCGGGGAGGTCGAAAACGAGCGAGGACGGGAGAAGATCCGGCGCGGCGAAAGGCTTGCGAGCCGGCCCTTCCGGCCTCTTGCGGCCGCCCGAAACTCCTTTCGAAGCCCTGTCGTACCTTGAAGCGCTTCATCCTGCTCACCTTTTCCCTGATGTCATGTTCACCTGGATCTGGGTTCTGATTCCGCTCGGCGTCATTCTCACCGGCGCGTTCCGCGAATGGCTCAAGTTCAAAGAGAAACAGCAAACCCTCGGCGTTTCGACGCACGAGCTCGAAGCCGTTGTGGACGCGCTTTCGGAAGAGCTGGTGGCTTCGAAGCGGCGCATCCAGAACCTGGAGGCCATCGTCACGAGCCAGATGTGGGATGCGATGCATGACGAAGGGCTGACCCCGCCGGAGCGGGACCGCGCGCTCGTCGAAGCCCGCGCTTCGCTCGACCTCTCCGAAGAGGAGCCGGACGCCGAGAAGGTGGCGAAGATGGCGCGGCGGCTCCGAGCATAACCGGACCGGAAACGCTCAGACCCCATGAAGACCTCTGATCGCAAGCCGCGTGTCGTCATCGTCGGGGCCGGTTTCGGCGGGCTCCGGCTCGCCCGCGAACTCCGACGCGCGCCGGTGGAGGTCCGGCTCATCGACCGAAACAATTTCCACACGTTTCAGCCGCTCCTCTATCAGGTGGCGACCGCCGGACTCGAACCCGAGGACATCGCCCACGCGGTGCGCGGCATCTTTCAAAAACAGAAAAACTTCCACTTCCGCCTCGGCGCCGTCGTCGGCGTGGACCGGGCCGCAAAGGCCGTCCGCCTCGCCGACGGCGAGGCGCTTCCGTACGACTACCTCGTCCTTGCCGCCGGCGCCTCGACGAACTATTTCGGCGCGGAGGGGGCCGAGACGTACGGCTTCCCGCTCAAGAGCCTGCCCGACGCCGTGCGGCTCCGAAACCACATCATCCGTCAGTTCGAGGCAGCCGACCGGGATCCCTCGCTCATCGAGGCGGGTGCGCTGACGTTCGTGGTGGTCGGGGGAGGGCCGACGGGCGTGGAGACGGCAGGGGCGCTCCTCGAACTTTTCCAGAAGGTCTTCGCGAAGGATTATCCGCACCTTCCCGTGGAAAAAGCGCGCGTGATGCTCGTGGAGGCGACTTCGGACCTGCTCGGCGGGTTTCACGAGGCGTCGAAGCGGCACGCGCGGGAGACGCTCGAGAAGCGCGGCGTGGAGGTGCTCGCCGGGGCGCCGGTCGTGCGTGTGACGTCCGAGGCGGTGCATCTGGCCGACGGCGCGGTCCTTCCGGCGCGCACGCTCGTATGGGCGGCGGGCATCCGCGCCGCGCCCCTGGCCGACGTGCTCGGCTTCGAACAGACGACCGCCGGGCGCATCGTCGTGGCGCCGGACCTGAGCGTGCCCGGCCACCCCGAAGTGTTCGTCATCGGCGACCTTGCCGGGAGCCGGGACGAGGCGGGCAACCTCCACCCGCAGCTCGCGCCCGTGGCCTTGCAGGGGGCGCAGCACGTCGCCCGGCAGATCCGGCGCCGCATGACGGGCGCGCCGTCGGAGCCGTTCCGGTACCGGGACAAGGGCATCATGGCGACCATCGGGCGGCACGCCGCCGTGGCCGAATTCGGCGGCCTTCGCACGCAGGGGTTCCTCGCATGGGTGATGTGGCTCTTCCTGCACCTCGTCATGCTCATCGGCTTTCGCAACCGCCTCAACGTGCTCGTGAACTGGGCGTGGAACTATTTCACGTATGACCGGGGCGCGCGCCTCATCCTCGAAGTGCCGCCCGAGCCTCCGTACGGTGAAGCGGAACGCCCGCGCCGAGCGCGCCGTCCGGCTTCCCGCCCTTCGTAGAAGGGGGCCTTTCCCGTTTTCCCGGCATCACAGATGCGCCCACACCCACGCGAGGGTGCGCGCGCCGAGGACGGCGCATACGAGCGTGACGAGCGTCCCGGCCACGAGGTATCCGCGCGAAAGGGCGGCGGTTTTCCGGCGGTGCGTGAGGTAGAGCACGAAGGCGGCGATGAACGGCAGAAGCAGCCCGTTGGCCGCCTGGGCCGCGATGATGATTTTGAGCGGCGAATAGCCCGTCATTCCGAAGAAGAGGCCGACGACGAGCACCGAGGCCCACACCATCCGATAGCCGGGGTGATCCGCGTTCCACCCGAAGAGTTCGCGGATGCCTGCCGCCGCCGCCAGCGGCGCCGTGACGGCGGAGGTAATGCCCGCGGCGAAGAGGCCGAGGCCGAAGAAATACCGGGCCGCCGGGCCGGCCGCCGGCTCGAGGAGCGCGGCGAAGGCCTCCACCGCCGTCACGTCCGTCGCGCTGCCCCGGAGCGTCGCGCCGGCCACGAGGATGGCGAACGAGATCAGCCCGCCGAGCGGGAAAAAGACGGCCATGCCGAGGCGTTCGCGCCGCCACGCGCGCGCCGGCGCTTCGCCCGCCCAGTACGCCTTCGTCGCCGAGGCGTGCAGGAAGAGGTTGTACGTGACGATGGTGGTGCCCATGAGCGCGAGGACCGTGACGAGGCTGCCTTCGGGGAGGCGCGGCACGAACAGTCCGCTCAGAGCCGCGCGCCAGTCCACCGGCGCCATGAACATCGTGGCGAGGAAGAGGATGCTCATCAGCCCCACGAGCACGGCCAGCGCCTGTGTGAGGGCGCGGAGGTCGAGGAACAGCAGGACGCCCGCCGCCAGGGCGATCAGCCCCACCAGCCACCGCGCGTCGGCCTCCGCGCCGAGGACCGTCCGGATGCCCGCGGCGGCCCCGACGAGGTTGCCCGTCTCGAAGGCGGCGCACCCGACCCACAGCCCGACGATGACGAGGGAGAAGAGGACCGCGCGCCGGAGCGAGGTCGTCGCCGCCTCGCGGATGGCCTCGCCGAGCCCTTTCTGCGCCAGGATGCCCAGCCCCGCCGTGAGCGATTGCAGGGCAAAGACCGCCGCCACGGAGAAGAGGAGCACCCATCCGAGCCCATAGCCGAAGTGGAGGCCCGCCGAGGCGCACGTGAGCACCGTGCCCGGCCCCACGAAGGCCGCCACGACGAGAGAGGAGACGCCGAGTTTCATGTCGCCGAAAAGGAAAGTAGAGGGGAAGACGGCGCGACAAAATAGGGCGCGCCGGGCGCATTGTACACGGAGGGAAACGCCCGTGAGCCGTCTCTCGTGCAGGCGGGGAACCGCGCCGGACATGCTGCATAAAACGACGTTCGGGTAAAAAGAGCGGCCTTCCCGCCCTGCTTTCATTGCAAATCCAAGACACTCATGGCTATCAAAACCGTAGATATGGACCTGCTTGCCCGGAAGACGGGCAACATCTACGAAACCGTGGCGATTCTGGCCAAACGCTCCCGGCAGATCGCGACGAAGATGAAGCAGGAACTCGATGAGAAGCTGGCCTATTTCGAAGGCTTCGAGCCGGAGATGGAGGACCCGCGTTTTCAGGAAGAGCAGGCCCGCATCTCGCTCGAATACGAAAAGATGCCGGAACCCACGGAACTCGCCATCGAAGAGATGCTCAAGGGCGAAATCTACTTCCGCGATCCCTCGGCCGAACTGGAAGGATAAGCCCTTCACACGTCCGCTTTTTCAAGGATAGGCTCCACCCGGGGTCTATCCTTTTGTATTGTAAGGGCCCGGGAGAGGGGGCTTGCGTTTCGGGCAAAAAAGAAGGCCGGACGTGCGCGATTCGTCCGGCCTTTGTCCCTCATCGGAGGACGTCCCTCTTGCAATTACCCACAATCACAGGAAGGAAACCGAGCCGGGCGGGAGGTAGACGTCCGGCGCGGGGTGTTGGGTGACTTTTCAGTGAGCCCGCGTTTCCGTGAGCAAGTCTTTGATCTCGTCGACCTTCGGTACGTGAACGGCGCCCGGCCCCTTTTCCATGAGCAAGTCGTTGACGAACCGCGCCAGTGCGAGGCGCTCCCCGGAGGTGATCTCGTCGGCGTCGAAGACATGCATGAGGTTGTGCCAGGCGACCTCGGCGATCTGTCCGTTGACGTAGCGGGCGAGCAGCATCGGCAGCGCCGACGGCGTCGAAGCGGGAGAAGAAGCGGTGGCCGGCATGGCTATCGGGAGGATGGAGGCACGGACGCTCGGGCAGGGTGATGTTCTTCACACCGGATTCTCAAAATCCGGGCCAAACCTCGAACACGTCGCTCCTCGTCGCCCTCCCTCGCCCGGTTCCGAAAATGTGCGCCGGGTCCCGGACGAGAGTGCTTCTTATAGGGGTAAAGCTTGAAATATCAAGGCTTTTTTTGAAGAGATCGATCGGGCCGAGGTGAGGCGGAGACAGGGCCTATATGATTGTTTTTTCCGAGCTTGTGTTCGATCGGTAGGGGCCGGTCCGTTCGGCGGGATCATTTCATCGAAACGGCCCGGAATGCCCGGGCGGCGGAAGCATTTGCCGGAGGCGGTGTCGCTCGGAGTGGGCAGGCGAGGGGAGGGAGTGTCCACGACGGCCCCTCGCGCGCGAGGCCCGGTGCCCGGTGAGCGGGAGGAGGGCTCAGGAGAGGGCCTGCGCGAGCCAGGCGTCGACCTCGCGTTCGAGATCGAACACCTCGCGGGGGTTGAAGCGGAAATGGCGGTGCCGGAAGTCGCCGCTGCCGTCGGGTACGGGCACGTAGAGCGGGGCATAGTCTTCGGCGTGTTCGGCGATGTGGCGGAGGGCCTCGGCGGCGGCGTCCACGTCCGCGCGGGTATTGTACAGCCCGAAGGAGACGCGCACCATGCCCGGCTTCTCCGTGGCGTCGGGGACGCGCTCCATGCACCGGTCGGGCGCGACACCGTGCTCGTCGGCAAGGCCGAGAAGCTGCCGCACGAACGGCTGCGCACAGAAGCACTCGTTCCGTACGGCGATGCCGAAGTAGTCGTTCAGCACCGCCGTCACGAAGCCGTGAGGCAGGTCCCTGACGTTGAACGTGATCACGCCGATGCGGTCTGCGATTTCGAGGCGGTGCGAGCCGTAGATGTGCACGCCGGGGATGGCCTCGAAGCGGTCGAGCGCGTATTGCGTGAGTTGGCGCTCGTCCTCCTCGATCACGTCCATGCCCACGCGGGCCATGAGATAGAGCGTCGTTGCCAGAGCGATCGATCCGGGGATGTTCGGCGTGCCGGTCTCTTCGCGGTCGGGCAGCCGATCCGTAATCTTGTAGCGCATGGCATCGACGAACGTGACGATGCCGCCGCCGACCTCCACCGGTTCGAGTCCGAGGAAGAGGTCTTTCCGCGCCACGATGACGCCCGGGCTGCCCGGGGTATAGATCTTGTGCCCGCTCATCACGAGCACGTCGAGGTTCTCCTCCGGGTCGTCGCGCACGACCGAGAGGGGCAGGTGGGCGGCGGACTGGGCGGCGTCGACGAGGATGAGCGCGCCGGCCTCGTGCGCCATGCGGGCGATCTCATGCACCGGATTGATGACGCCCGTCACGTTCGAGGCACACGTGACGGCGACGTAGTTGAGCCGGTCGGCGTTCGCCTCGATGGCCTTCGCGAGCGCCTCGAGGTCCACCCGGCCCGCCTCGCCGTCGGGGTCGTGTTCGAGCGGCACATGGACGACCTCGCCGGCGTGCTTGCGGTGCGGCAGGTCGTTGGCGTGGTGCTCCATCAGCGAGGTGATGACCACGTCGCGTTCGGGGCGCTTCGCCGCGAGCACCTGCGCCATCCGGTTGATGCAGCCCGTGACGCCGTTGCCGTAGAAAACCGTCGTATAGGCATCGTCCCCCCCGACGAAATCCCGCACGACGTCGTGCGCGTGGTGGTACAGGTCGGTCATGATGCGTGCGCCGAAGTGGAGCTGCGAATGGGTGTTCGCATAATGGGCCAGCGCCCGGTGGACGATGGCGTCGGAGACCTTCAGCCGAAGGTTCGAGGCGGCGCTGTCGAGGTAGATGCGCGGTGCGGTGCGGCCGTCGGCGAGCGTGTATGTGGTGTGGAGGCCGTAAAACTCGGGGCGGAGCTTTTCGAGGAGGGCTTCGCGCTCGGCGCGCGGCCCAAAAGGCTTCAGGCGAGAGGCGTGCAAAAGATCCATGGCGAAGTGTGGGTTGAGGATGCGAAGCGCTTGCGGCGTGCCCGCAATTTACGGGAGCGCTTCCGGATTCGGAAACGGCGCACGGCGCGCCCCTGCGCCGCCCCCGGGATTTCACGAAGAATGACGCCGCGGCGCACGGCGGCTACGAAAGCACGATCTCCTTGCGCAGACGGGCCACGGGGATGCCGAGCTGTTCGCGGTACTTCGTCACGGTGCGGCGGGCGATCTTGAAGCCTTTTTCTTCGAGCATCTTCGCGATCTTCTGGTCGGAGAGAGGCTTTTGCTTGTCCTCGTTCTCGATAATGTTTTGGATGATCGCCTTCACCTCCTTGTTCGAGATGTCCTCGCCGCTCTCGGTCGAAAGGCCCTCCGAGAAAAAGTACTTCAGCTCATAGACGCCGAAGTCGGTCTGTACGTACTTCCCGTTCACGACGCGGCTGACGGTGGAGATGTCCATGTGAATCTTCTCGGCGATGTCCTTGAGGATCATGGGCTTGAGGTAACCCTCGCCATATTTGAAGAACTCCTCCTGTATCTCTACGATGGCCTGCATCACCTTGAGCATGGTCTGCCGCCGCTGGTTGATGGAGTTGATGAACCACCGGGCCGCCTCGAGCTTGTTCTTGAGGAAGGATTTCGTCTCCGTATCGATGCTGTTCCGGGTCCGGCCGCTCTTTTTCTCGGCAGAGATTTTCCGGAGCATCTGCTGGTATTGCTTTGAGATGCGAAGCGGCGGGGCGTTGGCGCTGTTGAGCGAGATGATGAAGCCTTCGTCGTCCTCATACCGGACCGTGAAGTCGGGGGTGATGTAGTTTTGCGCGGCGGTGAACTCGCCCTCGCCCGGCTTGGGGTTGAGGTGCTGGATGAGGTCGTAGGCCTCCTTGAGTTCCTCGTTCGTGACGTTGAGCTTCTTCTTGATGGCCTCGAAGTGTTTCATGGTGAAGGCCTTGTAGGCGTCCTTCAGCATGCAGATGGCGACGTCGCGGCCCGGCGTCCCTTCGGACATGGTTTCGAGCTGGATGAGCAGGCACTCCCGCAGGTCGCGCGCGGCGATGCCGACGGGGTCGAGGCGCTGGATGCGGCGGAGCACGGCTTCGACGTCCTCTTCGGAGAGGAGGATGCCGTGATTGAAAGCGATGTCGTCGATGATGGAGACGAGCGGGCGGCGGAGGTATCCGTCCTCGTCGATGGAGCCGATGATCTGTTCGGCGATGAGGGTCTCGGTCTCGTCGAGGTCAAGGAAGGTGAGCTGGTTCATGAGGTGCTCGGCCATGCTCACGCGCGCGGGCATGGGCAGTTCGCGGCGGTCCTCCTCGTCGCTTTTGTCGACCTGCGCCTTATAGCCGTAGAGGTCGTCGGAGCTGTTGAGGAATTCGTCCCAGTCGTATTCGTCTTCCGCGCTCTTTTCCTCTTGGGCTTCGGCCGGTTCTTCCGCCGTGTCTTCCTCTTCGGCCGGCTCTTCGCGCTCTTCTTCCCCGGTCGTCTCTTCGAGGTCTTCTTCCATCCCTTCTTCGAGGAGGGGATTGGACTCCATCTCGGCCTTGATGCGCTGTTCGAGCGCCAGCGTCGGCAACTGAAGCAGCTTGATGTACTGAATCTGTTGCGGCGAAAGCTTTTGCTGAAGCGATTGTTTTTGCTGAAGATTAAGCATTACTACCTCTCGAAATCATCAATCACGGTTGGGAAGGCGGGTTCAGCGCAGCCCGGCGCTCTTCGCAGGCTTCCTGGAACTTTTGAACCCACGCTTCGCCGTACTTGCGGCGGAGGGGCTCATGAAGGAAATCGGTGAGGTACACCCGGCGTCGGCGCCCATGGACGCGCGCGGAGTCGCACAGGGGGACCTGCTCGTAGTTGAGCACCTCGAGGTCGCCGTAGGATTCCACGCGCACGGGGAAGAGGTGGCACGAGATCGGCTTTGGAAAGTCGATTCGGCCCGCCTGGTAGGCTTTTTGAAGGGCGCACTTCGCGACGGGTCCCTCATACGTGACGAAGACGCACGCGCCCTGACCGACGCAGGTGGTGGCGTATTCCCCCGGCCCGATTTCCTCCCACACGCCCTTGCGCTCGATGACGGCCAGCGCTTCGGGAGTGAGGTGTTTGCGCACGCGCGGGAGCAGCGCTTCGAGCACGGCGCGTTCCTCCGGCTCCAGCGGCGCGCCGGACGTCCCGTGCACGCAACACGCCCCGAGGCAGGCCCCGAGGTTGCAGGCAAAGGGCGCCTCGAGCAGGTCGTCGGAAATGAGTATGTCGTCTACCGCAAACATAATGCCTTAAACGTAGAACTCGCGCATCGGTTTGTCAATAACCGGGGATGGAAAGCCGGTTATTTCTGGAAGAAGGATCGACCGGGAGGGCGCAGGCGTTAAGGCGCGCCACCGACGGGAAAAGCAGGCGGGCGGAAACCCGAACGTCGTCTCGGCGCTTGAATACGAGGCCCCGCCCGATGACCGTACGCTGTCAGCGCGGGGCCGCACCTTTCGTCCCGCCACGGAACGACCCTCACAGGAGAGCACGCATGAGCACCGGACCGGACGCCCTCGCGCCGCGCCCCCACCGCAGCGACGAGGATTTCGAAAAAGCCCTCCGCCCCTCCACGCTCGACGAGTTCGTGGGACAGCAACAGATCAAGGACAACCTCCGGGTGTTCATGACGGCGGCGCTCCAACGCGGCGAGACGCTCGACCACGTCCTGCTCTCCGGGCCGCCGGGGCTCGGCAAGACGACCCTCGCCTTCATCATCGCCGAGGAGATGGGGGCGGCCATCAAAACCACGAGCGGCCCCGTCCTCGACAAGCCGGCAAGCATCGCGGGGCTGCTGACGAACCTCAGCGAAGGCGACGTGCTCTTCATCGACGAGATCCACCGCCTCAGCCCCGTCGTCGAAGAGTACCTCTATTCCGCCATGGAGGACTACTGCATCGACATCATCATCGACAGTGGGCCGAGTGCGCGGAGCGTGAAGATCAACCTCCCGCCGTTCACGCTCATCGGAGCCACCACGCGGAAAGGGCTGCTCACTGCGCCGCTCCGCGCGCGTTTCGGCATCGACTTCCGGTATGATTATTACACCTCCGACCTGCTCCGGCAGATCGTCGTGCGCTCGGCGCGCATCCTCGGCGTGGGCATCTCGGAGGAGGGCGCGCACGAGATCGCACGGAGGAGCCGGGGCACGCCGCGCATCGCCAACCGGCTGCTTCGCCGCACGCGCGACTTCGCCGAGGTCGAGAGCGACGGGCGCATCACGCTCGCCATCGCCGACCGCGCCCTGCACGCGCTCAACGTGGACGAGCGCGGCCTCGACGACATGGACAAGCGCATCCTGCTGACGCTCATCGAAAAGTTCGGCGGCGGCCCGACCGGATTGACGAACCTGTCCGTCTCGGTGGGGGAGGATGCGGGCACCATCGAGGAGGTGTACGAGCCGTACCTCATTCAGGAGGGCTTCGTCGAGCGGACGCCCCGGGGGCGCATGGCCACGCCGCGCGCCTACGAGCATTTCAACCGCATCCCCCCGCCCCGCCCCGGCGACCTCTTCGCGGGGGCGACGTGAGCGGAACGCCGACGCGCTCATGGAAGCGGCGCGGCGGGATCGAGGAGGGCCGGGCTGCGGAGGAGGAGCCGGGCCGTTGCCGTGTTGGAGGCCAGCGGAACGTTGTGCACGTTGCACACCCGCATGAGCATCTGAATGTCGGGATCGTGCGGATGTTTGTCGAGCGGGTCGACGAAGAAGAAGACGCCGTGGATCTCTCCCGTGGCCACGCGCGCGGCGATCTGCGCATCGCCGCCGAGCGGGCCGGAGAGCATGCGCGTGACGGGCAACCGCACCTCGTCGGCGATCATCTTGCCCGTGGTGCCGGTGGCGATGAGGTCGAACTGTGCGAGAAACGCCCGGTTGCGAAGGGCGAAGGCCACCATTTCGGCTTTCTTCCCGTCGTGGGCGATGAGGGCGAGGGTGCGGCGGGCATGCGCCATGAGCGGCCTCTGCGTGCGTGGACGAAACTCTGCGCCGTTTACCCGCCGCGCGCGCCCGTGTTCTGTCTCCGGACGTTACCGTTTTAAAAAAACCCTTGCGGTCTCACCGGTCGTAGTAATCCTCCCGGAGTGCGTCGGCAAAGCGGTCTGCGGCGTAGTCGGCGAGGTTCTTGAACGCCCGCTCCATCTCATCGACCGAGAGCGAGGCGAGCGTAGCCGCCGTGAAGACGTTGCCGAGGGTGGGGCCGAAGCCGGTGATGGCCGACGTCACCGGTTCGGTGTGGCGAATCATCTTTTTCCAGACGACGCGGCGCGCGCGGCGGTCGAGCAGCCGCACCTCGGCGTCGAGCACGAACTTGACGGCGGCGTCCCACGAATGGGCGGTGAGGCCGTATTCCTTCACGCGGATGTCGAGGAGGAAGTCGGCGCGGTCGCGGTCGTTGACGGGGCGATAGCCGAGGTATCGGGCGCCCTTGAGGAGGGTTCTCCGGGCCAGCCGTTCGGCCACGTCGATGCGTGCGAGCGCGCTGTCCATGCGAGCCTCGGCGCGCCGGGCGGTGACCTCCCGCGCCGCCGTCGTGCCGAGGCGAAGGAAGGTCTCGACGGGCGTCTCGGACGTGACGGACTCAATCACCGTCGGATCCGTGAAGACGCCGGGCAGCGGCGGCACGGCGGCCGTGACGGCGACGGTGCGGCCCTCGAAGTCGTATTCGGCGAGGTGGTTCGTGCCGCCGCATCCGGCGGCGAAAAGCAGGGCGGCGGCGGCGAGCGCGCCGGTGAAGAGGCGTCGTATACGGTCGGTCATGGAGGCTCGGAATGCGTTTCACGGGACGAAGCGGCCTCTCCGTAGGCGCAAATTTTGGACCACCGGGCCGGGCGTCGCGCACGCTTCGTTTCGAGGTCGGGGCTGTCCGCTCGACGGGGCACACCGTCCATCCGGGAGGGCGTCGCCGACGGAGGGCCAACCTTGTGAAAGAACGATGAGCGGGCTTGTGTTCTCCCCGTGTCGTGCGTTATTTTCCCGCCACGGGACGCGTCTCGATCTATCGCGGAGGGTTTGGCCTCCGGGGCTTCCCTCGCCGGCGTTGCCCCCTGCTCCTTCATCATCTGAGAGGATAGTCTTATGCCGTACGTCGTAGCCGAACCCTGCATCAATTGTAAGTATACGGACTGTGTGGAAGTTTGCCCGGTCGATTGTTTCTATGAGGGCCCGAACTTTCTCGTGATCCATCCGGATGAGTGCATCGACTGTAATGCGTGCGTGCCGGTCTGCCCGACGGAAGCCATTTATGCCGACGATGAGCTCCCGGAAAAGTGGGCGCATTATGCCGAATGGAACCGGTATCTGGCCGAACAGTGGAGCGCGCTCGGATACAACATCACCGAAAAGAAAGACCCGCTGCCCGACGCCGACAAGTGGGTGAATGCCGAGAAGTCCGAGAAAGACATCCTGACGTGGGAAACCGAAGAGTGAACCCGTCATGGGAAGCACGCTCTTTTTCCGAAAACGATAGATCTCGAAGCCGCGCGGGTGAGAACCGGCGCGGCTTCTTTCCTTGAGGGCCTTCGATGAAACGCATTCTGGTCGTACTGCTTGTGCCGGTGCTGGCCGGCCTCATCTTTTTCTTCGGCTTCGCGGCGCCGATGATGGACCGGCGCATGAACACGGTGGTGGAGCCGCCGCCGTATGAGGCGGGCGCTCAGGCCCGCCGGCTTCACGCGCGCCTGAACGTGGCGGACCTGCATTGCGACCTGCTCCTGTGGCCGCGCGATCCGCTCGTGCGCGCCGATTACGGCCACGTGGACGTGCCGCGCCTCGTCGAAGGCGGCGTCGCGCTTCAGGTGTTCTCCGCCGTCACGAAGGTGCCGTTCGGGCTCAATTACGAGCGGAACACCGGCGATTCGGATCAGATCCGGTGGCTCTTTATGGCAGAGCGCCGGCCCGTGTCTACGTGGTTCAGCCTCACCGCGCGCGCGCTCGATCAGGCCCGCCGCCTCGACGAGGCCGCCGCGCGGTCGGACGGGCGGCTCACGGTCGTGCGCACGGCGGCGGACCTCGAGAGCTTCCTCGAACGCCGCGCGAACGACCCGAACCTCGTGGCGGGCGTGCTCGCCGTCGAAGGATTGCACGCGCTCGAAGGCAAGCTCGAAAACGTGGACCGGCTCTTCGAGGCGGGCTTCCGCATGATGGGGGCCACCCACTTCTTCGACAACGCCGTAGCCGGATCGGCCCACGGCGTCGCGCGCGGCGGGCTGACGGCGCTCGGGCGGCAGGTCATCCAAAGGCAGGAAGAACTCGGCATCGTCGTCGACGTGGCGCACGTCTCGCCCCGCGCCGTGGACGACATCCTCGCCCTGGCCACGCGGCCCGTGGTGCTCTCGCACGGCGGCGTCAAGGCCGTGTGCGACAGCCCCCGCAACCTCTCCGACGAGCAGATCCGCGGCATCGCCGCCACCGGAGGCGTCATCGGCATCGGCTACTGGGACGGCGCCGTGTGCGAGCCCACGCTCTCGAACGTCGTCCGCGCCATCGGTCACGTCGCCCGCCTCGTGGGCGTCGATCACGTGGGCCTCGGCTCCGACTTCGACGGGGCCACGCGCGAGCCGTTCGACACCACCGGGCTCGTGAAGATCACCGAGGCGCTCATGAACGAGGGCTTCACCGACGAGGAAATCGCGAAGATCATGGGCGGCAACGTGCTCCGCGTCCTCCGGCAGACCCTCCCGCCCGGATGAACCGGTGCGAGAGGAGCCCACAAAAAAAGCCGCGCCGGGGCGAACCGGGCGCGGCTTTTCGGTAAAGGATGAGCCTGGATCCGGTCAGGTGCCGGCCGAATAGTCGGTGGCATAGGCGATCTGCTCGTCGCTCAGCGTGTCGATGTTGAGACCCATCGTTTCGAGTTTGATGCGGGCGATTTCCTGGTCGAGCTCTTCCGGCAGGTCGATCACTTGCGGCGAGAGGTCTTCGCCCGCCTCATGCTTGCGCACGAGCGTGAGATGCGCCATGAACTGGTTGGCAAAGCTCATGTCCATCACTTCCGAGGGATGTCCTTCGGCGGCGGCGAGGTTGACGAGACGGCCGTCGGCGAGGACGTAGACGCGCTTCCCGTTCTCGAGCGTGTACTCGCGGTTGTCGGGGCGCACGAGGCGGGCGTCGGTCGAAAGCTCGGCCAGCTCCTGGAGGTTCAGTTCGACGTCGTAGTGGCCGGTATTGCACACGATGGCGCCGTCTTTCATCTTGACGAAGTGGCGTCCCCGGATCACGTCCTTCATGCCGGTGGCCGTCACGAAGATGTCGCCCACTTCGGCGGCTTCGTCCATCGTCATCACGCGGCAGCCTTCGAGCGTCGCCTTGAGGGCGGCCGTCGGCTTGACCTCGGTGACGATGACGTTGGCGCCCATGCCCTTGGCGCGCATCGCCACGCCGCGCCCGCAGTGCCCGTACCCGGCGACGACGAAGTTCTTGCCCGCCAGCAGCACGGACGAGGCGCGGAGGATGCCGTCGAGCGTGCTCTGCCCGGTGCCGTACACGTTGTCGAAGTCCCACTTCGTCTCGGCGTCGTTGACGGCAAAGACGGGATAGAGGAGCTTGCCGTCTTCGGCCATGGCGCGCAGGCGGTGCACGCCCGTAGTCGTCTCCTCACTGCCGCCGATGATGTGGTCGGCCAGGTGCGGAAACTTGTTGTGCACGGTGAAGATGAGGTCCGCGCCGTCGTCGAGCGTCAGGTGCGGGGGTTTGTCGATGGTGCGCTCGATGCTCCAGTAAAATTCTTCGACGTTCTGCCCGTACCAGGCATAGATCTCGATGCCGGCTTTGGCGAGGGCGGCGGCCACTTCGTCGTTCGTCGAGAGGGGGTTGCAGCCGCTCCAGGCGACCTCCGCGCCGCAGGCGGCAAACGTTTCGACGAGCACGCCCGTCTCTTTGGTGACGTGGAGGCATCCGGCGATTTTGTAGCCCTTGAACGGCTGTTCCCGGGCGTATTGTTCGCGCAGGCGCATCAATACGGGCATCCGGCTTTCGGCCCATTCCATGCGCATGCGGCCGGCGTCGGCCAGGCTCAGGTCGCGGACTTTGTACGCTCCTTCCTTGTAATCCATGTTCGGTCGCGGGGTCTTGTGAAGCGAGAGAGGATGTTCGAAACAAACCAGTAAAACGAACCGCCGACGTCGAAGTTTGGGGTTCGGTGAAAATTCAACGGAGCGGTTTACGGCAGGCCGTTCGCCTCACCGGGCCACCACCATGCGCTCGATCCGCTGCGCGCCTCCGGCGACGAGCCGGAGCACGTAGACGCCCCCGGCGAGGCGGCTCCCGTCGAAGGTGAGCGTGTGCGTGCCCGCCTCCTCGACCGCGTGCACGAGCATCGCCACGCGGCGGCCGAGCACATCGAAGACCTCCATCGTGACGGGCATCGACTCGGGCAGGGTATAGCTGATCGTCGTGGCGGCGGAGAAGGGGTCGGGGAAGTTGGCCAGCAGGCGCAGCTCGCGCGGGATTTCGAAGGCTTCATCGCGCGTGGATTGCCCGAGCGTGGCCGCCTGGATCTGCCAGAATTCGCCGGGTCCGGGGGCGCGCGTCGCGCCGAGGTCGATGCGGAGGCGCACCTGTGCTCCCGCATAGGCCGCGAGGTCGAACGACGTCTGCGCGAAGCCGCCGGACGTGCCCGCAAAGATGGGCTCGCCCTGCATCGGGTGCCCGTCTTCGGGGGGGAACGTGGCCGGATAGCCCTCGACGGGCGTGAGCACGGTCCACGTCCGCCCGTCGTCGGTCGAGACCTTGACGTTGCCGCCGAGGCCCGCGCCGAGGGTGTACCGGTGTTCGAGCGTGAACGTCAGGTCGGCGGCGTTGGCGGGCAGGTCGAAGGGTTCGAGCACGAGGCTGGAGCGCGGGCCGGGGGCCTCGTCGTCGGCGGTGATCCACGACGCCCCGGAGGCGCGCCACAGGCCGGAGGCGCTTACGCCCGCGAGCGCGTCCGGCGTCTCGACGAGGCGGTACTCGATGCGATACGGCGCTTCGGAAGCGGCCGGAAGGACGGTCTCGTTCCCGGCAAAGTCGCGGAGGATGAGGCGGTATTCGATGGCGTCGCCGGGGCGGAGGGTGCGCGTGACGGGGATCTGCCCCTCGTAGACGAGCAGGTCCGTCGCGCGCATGGCCAGACGCAGGGTGTCGGCGACCGTTCCGGTGGCGGTGACGATCTCGTATGGCGCGAGCGCCTCGGCCACGCCCGTGTCGTCGTCGATCTGAAGGGTGATGGGCGGCAGGGGGTCCCGCACGTCGCGCACGGTGAGCGCCGCCGGCTCCGTCGTCACTCCCGGCGCGCGCGTGTCGAGGGGCGGCTCGGTGGTGACGGTCACGTCGTCGAGGCACCATCCGGCGAAGTCCACGGCGATCTCGGAGTTGCCGGCGTCCGTGCCGAAGTCGAAGCGCAGGCGCACGTCGGCGGCTTCGGGGAGCGGGACGACCTCCTGCCGCCAGCCGAAGCTGTATCCGCCGAAGGCCGGCTGGTTGCGGAGCGGGTTCTCCGGCGTGTCGAAGACGACGCCCGAATAGCCCCCTTCGGGTTCGAGGACGATCCACGTCGCGCCGCCGTCCGTGGAGACTTTCACGTTCGCGCCGTCCCACAGGATGCGTCCCTGACGCCGCCGGTCCGGCTCGGCGAGGCCGTTGTGTTCGAGGTCGTACCAGTGCCAGAAGACGAGGTACACCTGCCCGAGTCCTTCGAGGTTGAGCGGCGGCAGTTCGAGCGAGGAGAGGCCCGCCGCGGCCGGGTATGCGGCCGTCGGAGCGGTGGCCCAGACGAACTGCCCCGAGTGCGCCACCTTCACGCCAAAGGCCGGCGTGCCGCGCGCCCACACCCCCGTCGCCGTCACGCTTTGCCCGAGTGTCTCGAAGTTGAATGCGCGGAGAACACCCTCGGCGGTGACGGGGAACGCATACCGGTCGGAAGCGGGCAGGACCGTCTCGTTGGCCGCCTGCGCCCGGTCGCGGGCATGGAGTTCGTAGCGGACGACGCTGTTCCGTTGGATCTGCCCGACGGGCACGGGAAACGCGCCTCGATAGACGTTTTGGATGCCGGTCAGCCCGAAGGCGCCCTCCGCCGTCACCACGCCTTCGGCGGTCTCGATGGCAAAGGCGACCCACACCGAGTCGACGCCGAGGTTGTCCGTGACGGTGGCCGTGACCTCGACGGGCCACACGGCGAGCGAGGCCGTGGTGATCGGGTCGTGCGTGATCTCGGGCGCTTCGAGGTCGGGGCCGGCGGTGAAGCGGAACGTCTCTGCGGGCGCGGCCGTCGGGAGGAGGGTGCGCCGCCCGAGCGCATCGACGGCTTCGACGTAATAGCGCACCGTGCCCGCCGCCTCCGGCAACGGCAACTCGCCCCGGAAACGGTCGTCGCCGACGGGGGCGAGGGCGAGGCGCTCGGTCGGGTCGGCATCGACGCCGAAGAAGACGAAGACGCTGTCCACCGGCGCGGACGTGCCGACGGCCTCGACCTCGATGGGGACCACCCCGCCGGTCTGCTCGGTGGAGGGCAATGCGTCGTGCGCCACGATCGGGCCGAAGTCGGAGGGGTTGACGAAGCCGCGCGCGCCGAAACGGTCGAGGAGGATGCTCACATGCGCGCCGTCGAAGTGGTCGAGGTCGGCCTGAATGATGGCTTCGGCGGCGTCGGCCATGGTGACGGGAGCGGCGAGGTACGCGTGCGAGAAGAGGTTCAGTTGGTCGAGGACGGTGCGTCCGAGCGCGTCGTAGATCTCCATGAGCGTGGTGGCCCACAGGGTGCCGTCGGTCCAGATGTCGCACGAGGTATTGCCCTGCGCGCACGGCGTGTCCTCGGGATAATGGCCGGAATGATCGAGCCGCCGTCCGCCCCACAGTTCGGGCGCGCCGTCGCCGCTGTCCCATTTGAAGAGCTGTTCCCAGTCCTGCCGTTTGCTCACGCCCGCCTCGATGAGGCTGCGCGTGTACGAGGCGGCCCAGTAGTCGCCCCAGCCTTCGTGGAGCGCCTGTCCCTCGGGGGTGACGAGCAGGCCGGGCGCGCCGGCTTCGAGCACGGCGTGTCCGTATTCGTGCCAGATGACGAACGCATCTTCGGCGTCATCCACACCGCCGGTGCCGAACTCGATCCGGTTCGAGCCGGGGAAATAAAAGGAGTTGTCGTCGGTGCGGGCGCGGGGTTGCACGGGAAGCGGGCCGTTTTGCACGTCGAAGATGCCGAGGTCCTGGATGTGACGCTGGCTCTTGTCGATGTGATAATAGGCCATGACGGCTTCGAAGCCGGGCTGCGCGCGCGTGTATCGAAAGCCGTTCGG
The DNA here is from genome assembly GCF_056451265.1 of Rhodocaloribacter sp. Taxonomy (NCBI): domain Bacteria; kingdom Pseudomonadati; phylum Rhodothermota; class Rhodothermia; order Rhodothermales; family Rhodothermaceae; genus Rhodocaloribacter; species Rhodocaloribacter sp. Next base: position 47,615 of record NZ_JBWOPL010000007.1, read on the forward strand.
GTCGGGTTCGGCAGGCGGCGTGAAGCTCGTCGCCGAGGAGCCGTCGATGCGCACGAACGGCCCATCGAGGCGGAAAAGCCCGTCCGTGCCCTGCGCGAGGTCGCGGAGGTCGACGAGGACGCGCTCGGCGTCGAGGGCGGAGTTGTCGGCGTCGTCGTTGTCGACGTACGGCGGCGTATAGGTCTGCCCGGAGGTCGAGAGCGGGTCGGGGTCGAAGACGTAGCCCGTCCCGTCGATGCGGCGGCGGACGAGGGCGCCCGCGGCGGCGCGCCCGGCGTCGGGACCGGCGCCTTCGGCTCCGAAGAGCGTCGCGGCTTCCGCGCCGTCGCTTTCCCGCTCGCGCATGGCCTGATCGAAGAGGTAGAGGAGCGCGCCCGTGTGCGCGTCGATGAGCACGCTCCATTCGGCGGGCACGTCGTCGGGCCAGGCGAGCAGGCGCCAGGCCAGGCGGGGCGGGTCGGCGGGGAAGACGACGAGTTCGGGGGTGGACGTGCGCCCGCGCCCGCGCGCCACATGCTCGAGCGCCGTCGCAGCGGCGTCGGAGGCCGAGAGCGCCGGGCGCGCGTCGAAGTCGCGGACGTCGTGGAGATGGGAGGCGTACGCGTTGAGCACCATCGTCGGCGCGCCGTCTCGGTCGAGGCTGACCTTCACGTGTCGGTGAAAGACGGGCAGGCCGTGGAAAGTTTGACGGAAGAGGACGTGGCGGGTCTCGGCAGTGGCCTCCACGCGCGCCACTTCGAGGTCGGTCGTCTCCGGGTCGAGGCCGAAGGCGCGGGCGGCTTCGCGGAGGTAGGCGCGGGCGGCGACGTCGGGTGCGGCGCCGGGTTTTGCCGGCGCATCGAGGCGATAGGCGGCGCGAAAGATGCCCGTGTCCTCCTCGACGCGTCCCCCGGCCACGAGGCGCGTGCGAAAGGCAAGCGACGTGTCGGCGGGCGCGAGGCGGGCGCGGGCCTCGGCGCTGAGCACGTTCACCGCGTCGAGGCGGGGGCGGACCTGGGCCTGCGTCGCTCCGGCAAACCCGGCCCAGAGGAGGAGAAGCGTGACGACGAAAGAAAGGCGAGACATGAAGAGGTTGAAAAAATCCAGAGAAGGTGGCGCTTCATCCATTTCCATAAAGCAATAGCACGCCGCCGGGGAGGTCGGGGTTTCCTTTCGAGGTATCGGACGGTCCTCGAAAACTTGAGCCGGAGCCGATCTTTGTCCCGTCGCGGCGCGTCATGAAAAAGGCCGCCTCGACTGTGAGGCGGCCCCGGAAAAGGCGGAGGACGTGACGGCTTCAGGCGAGCGCGCGGGCGGCTTCCTTGAGCTGATCCACGTGGTCGAGCGCTTCCCACGAGAACTCGGGCCGCCCGAAGTGGCCATAGGCGGCGGTGGAGCGGTATTGCGGGCGCAGCAGGTTCAGCCGCCGGGTGATGGCGGAGGGGCGGAGGTCGAACGTCTCGCGGATGAGCTGTACGAGCAGCGCGTCCGGCAGCGCTCCGCCGCCGTACGTGTTGACGTCGATGGAGACCGGTTCGGCCACGCCGATGGCATAGGCGATCTGCACGAGCACCTCGTCGGCAAAGCCGGCGGCGACGAGGTTTTTCGCCACGTGCCGGGCCGCATAGGCCGCGCTCCGGTCCACCTTCGAAGGGTCTTTTCCGCTGAAAGCGCCGCCGCCGTGCGCCCCCTTGCCGCCGTACGTGTCCACGATGATCTTGCGTCCGGTCAGGCCCGTGTCCCCGTGCGGCCCGCCGATGACGAAGCGCCCCGTCGGGTTGACGTGGAGGATCAGGTCGTCGTCCATCAGGTCGGCGGGGATGACGCGGGGCAGGAGGATCTCGCGGACGTCCTCCTTGATCTTGCGCTGCGTCACGTTCTCCGTGTGCTGCGTCGAGAGGACGACGGTGTGGACACGGCGGGGCGTTTTGCGGTCGTCCTCATATTCCACCGTGACCTGGCTCTTCGAGTCCGGCCGCAGGTACGGCATCAGGTTGGTGTGCTTGCGGAGGTGGGACAGTTCGCGGACGAGCGCGTGCGAGAAGTTGATCGGCATGGGCATCAACTCGGGCGTCTCGCGGCAGGCATAGCCGAACATGAGGCCCTGGTCGCCCGCGCCCTGATCTTTCTGGGCGTCTTCGTCCACGCCCCGGGCGATGTCGGGGCTCTGGTCGTGGATGCTGCTGAGCACCCCGCACGAATCGGCATCGAAGCGGAGGAGCGGATCGGTATAGCCGATGTCCCGGATCACCTGCCGTGCGATCTCCTGCACGTCCACGTAGGCGTTCGTGGTGACTTCGCCGGAGAGCACCACGAGGCCCGTCGTCACGAGCGTCTCCACGGCCACGCGGCTGTGCGGGTCCTGGGCGATCATGGCGTCGAGGATCGCGTCCGAGATCTGGTCGGCGATTTTGTCGGGGTGTCCTTCCGAGACCGATTCCGAAGTGAACAGATAAGCCATGAGCTCCGAGCGTTGAGGCGGTGAGAGGGTGCGTTAAACTCGAAAAGATAGAAAATAACGCGCGGTCCATCACATAGATTCGCGGCGCCTGCGCACATTTTGTATGAACTTCGGCCGCGCGCGGGTCGGAGCGCGGGAACGCCGACCTCGGGTCGCGGTAGAAGCGCGCCCTGTGGAGCGGATGCCGGAACTTTGCGAAGTCTGTATCAATCGCGCGGTTCGAAATTGCTTCTCCCTTACCCCTGACGTAATTTCAAACGATTTGTATGCATGCGCAGGCATGCAGGTATGGACGGGCGGCGGCTCAGAGTCCGCAGCTTTGCTTCTTTACGTCTCATTTTGCATGGAGGCCATCGTTATGGCGACTGATATCGCAGCCAAAGTCAAGGAGATCATCGTCGAGAAACTCGGCGTCGATGAGGAGGAGATCACGCCGGAGGCTTCGTTCACGAACGACCTCGGTGCGGATTCGCTCGACACGGTCGAGTTGATCATGGAGTTTGAGAAAGAGTTTGACCTGACCATCCCCGATGAGGACGCCGAGCAGATCGCGACCGTCGGTGATGCGATCAAGTACCTGGAAGAGAAGGTAGGCTAGGCTGCGCTTCCGGTTTTGGACCCGGCGTTCTTCCTCGCAGGACGTGCGCCGGGTTTTCTGTGTCCGGGAGGGCCAAACACGATTCGGACGAAGCCATGAGAAACGAACCGCGCAGAGTTGTGGTGACGGGCATGGGCGCGCTGACGCCCATCGGACTGACGGTCGAGGCCTTCTGGGAGGCGATGATGCGCGGCGAGAGCGGCGCGGCCCCCATCACGTACTTCGACACCGAAGCCTTCGCCACTCGTTTCGGATGCGAGCTCAAGGGCTTCGATCCGCGCCACTACCTCGACCGGAAGGAGGTTCGCCGGATGGATCCCTTCAGCCAGTATGCGCTCGTGGCGGCGCAGCAGGCCGTGGCCGACGCCGGCATCGACCTTGCGGCGATGACGCCGGAGGAGAAGGACCGCATTGGGGTCGTCTTCGGCAGCGGCATCGGCGGCATCCAGGTCTTCCACCGGCAGACGGCCAACTACATCGAGCACGGGCCGCGCTTCCTCTCGCCGTTCTTCATCCCGATGCTGATCCCGGACATCGCCCCGGGCCACATTTCGATCAAGTACGGCTTCCGGGGGCCGAACTATTGTGTGGTCTCGGCGTGCGCCACGGGCAACAACAACATCGGCGACGCGATGATGCTCATCCAACGCGGGCTGGCCGACGCCATGGTTTGCGGCGGGTCCGAGGCGGCGATCTCGGAGCTGGGCGTCGGCGGGTTCAACGCCATGAAGGCCCTCTCCACGCGCAACGAAGATCCGGCCCGGGCCAGTCGCCCCTTCGACGCCACGCGCGATGGATTCGTGCTCGGCGAAGGCGCGGGCGCGCTCTATCTCGAAGCGCTGGATCTCGCGCAGGCGCGCGGCGCGCGGATCTACGCCGAAGTCGTCGGTGTGGGCATGAGCGCCGACGCGCACCACGTCACGGCGCCGGACCCGGAAGGACGCGGCGCGCGCCTGGCCATGGAAGCCGCCCTCCGCGACGCGGACATTGCGCCGGAGGAGGTGGACTACCTGAACATGCACGGCACCTCGACGCCCCTCGGCGACGTGGCCGAGACGAACGCCGTCAAGCGCGTCTTCGGCGCGCATGCCTACCGCATGAACGTCTCCTCGACGAAAAGCATGACGGGGCATCTGCTCGGCGCGGCGGGCGCCGTCGAAGCCGTCGCGGCCATCCTCGCCACCGTGCACGACCGGGTCCCGCCGACGATCAACTTCGAACACCCGGACCCGGAATGCGACCTGAACTATACGTTCAATGAGCCGCAGGATCGGACGGTGAATGTGGCCTTGAGCAATGCCTTCGGCTTTGGCGGCCATAACACGTGCATCGTCTTCCGCAAGTACGCAGAGTAGGCGCGCCCGAAAGAACGCATCGAAAAGCCCGGCCGTCGGTCGGGCTTTCTTCGTTGGAGCGAAGCCGGGTCAGCGAAAGATGATTTCCCGGACGAGGTCCGCCCCGAGGTGCTCGTTGAGGCGATCGCGCCAGGCACGGCGCTGGAGGTGCAGTTCGTGTCGCCATGCCGCCGAGGTCAGCTTCACATAGAGGCGATCGCCGCGAACCCAGGCTTTTTGCGTCATCCCGTTGATCTGCGGCCCGGCGATGACGGCCCACCCTTCGATGACGCGCGCCGCATCGACCTGCTTCCGAATGCCCATGGCGCCGATGAGCGAATCGAGCAGTGAGCCGAGCCGTTGCGGATCGTGACGTGAGGGCATGGAAAGGACCGCGTATGAAGACGTTCGATCCGGTGTGCGATCACACCGATAGTGTCTCTCCAAACTAGCGCTCCGCAAGGGTGTTTTCCAGAGGATTCCGTGTGAACGACCGGGCGGAATCGGGTCAGGCCGCGCGCACGGCATACCTTTTCGGCGGCGGCATCGTGCGGGCCACGTCGAGGGCTTCCACGGCCATCACCAGGAGCAGGCGGTCGTGGGTGTTCTTCGTCAGGTGGACGATGACGGACTGGCGATGCGGGTCCGGGAGGGTGCCCGCGAGAAAGGCTGCCAGGGTGCGTTTGTCGAGGCGCAGGGGGGGAGCGATCATAGGGGAGGATGGATCAAACAGCCGGGTGAGACAGGGGGGTGGCCCGGCCGGATTCGATGGGTGGAACAAGGGGCTGGGGGTACCTCTGAGGAACGATATTTTTTCGGGGATTCTAAGACGTGCGAGAAAAAACATGGAACGCCGGGATGAGGCCTATTCTATGACCCGGAATTCGACCCGGCGGTTGAGCGTTCGTCCGGTGGGGGTGGCGTTGTCGGCGATGGGTCGGGTTTCTCCATAGCCGCGGGCCACCAGGCGTTCGGGCGCAATGCCGAACCGCTCGATGAGGTACCGGCGTACGGCTTCGGCCCGCGCCTGAGAGAGGCGGAGGTTATAGTCTGCCGGACCGGTGTTGTCGGTGTGTCCGCCAATCTCCAGCCGCAACGCAGGGTGACGGGTCAACACCTCGCCCAGGGCATCGAGGGTTTCTCGGGAAGGCGGCAGCAACGTGCTCCGGTTGACCTCGAAGTATACGTTCAGAGCACGAAAAAGGCCGGTCTCCAGCAGGGCGGTCTCGACGGCGGCCGGAGTGATTGCGCCGGGGGACAGGGCGTCGTCAGTGAGGGGCGCGGTCGGCCGGTCGGCCGACGGCGTCGGTGAGAGGGTGTCCGCTGAGGGCACGGAGGCGCCGGGGGGCGGCGTCGTGCCGGCGGCAGCGGGGGGCGGGTTGAGACGTTGGAGGGCCAGCCACTGCGCGAACCGTTCGTCGAGTCGGCGGGCCAGACGGGTCTCGATGGCCTGTAGGTCGCGCGGCGACGGGGCACAGGTCGGCGATGGTCCGGCCGTAGTGTCGGGAGGGACCGGGCCGGCGGGGCGCATGAGTATCAGGCGGGGGCGCGAGTTGTGGACTGAGCGTATCCGTACGCCTCCCCCGGCGGGCCGGTGGCGGAGCATGAGGGGGCGGGCGCTTCGTGCCGTCGTGTCGGCCCGGGGCGCCCCGGTGGAGTCGGCCCGGGCCTGGCCCGTCGCCGGCTCCACGAGGCTTCCCAGCACGAGAAGGCCAAGGAGAAATATGCGCATCTTCAGGAGGGTTGGGACGCCGGGGAACGGTCGCTCACGGGACGCCTGTTAGAATCGCACACGATATCCGATGAGGAGTCTGTTCTGGTCGAAGAAATCGAGCGTCATGAGTTCTCCGAAGAACGAGCCGACGCCGAAGGTTCGCTCGACGCCCACCAGCAGGTTCAGCACGGCTTCCAGCCGTCCGCCGGAAAGGAAGCCGAGGCCGGCGCCCGCATAGGGTTCGTAGTCTCCGAAGAGGCTCCAGCGGAGGGGATAGGCGACGTTGACGTTGAGGGCGCGGGTATTCTCTTCGCCATAGCCGAGCACCAGTTCGGGCAGCAGGCGCATCGAGCCGGTAGAGGGGTTGCGCAGATCGGCGCGCAGGCCCAGCAGCACCTGCTGCGGGTTGCTGAGGTTGAAGCCCGTCAGCGGATAGATAGCCTGAAGGCCGCTCCCGGACGCCAACGGCTCCTGTTCGACGACGACCGTCGGAGGCGGCGAAGACGGGGCGGGGAGAGGAGCCGTCTCCTGCAGCCGGCTCTCCAGTCTGCGCTCCATCTCGGCCAGGCGCGCCTCGAAGCGCCGGGTCATCTGATCGAGCAGGGCCGCGTCGATCATGGGTGTGGCCCCCGAGTCCGGCCGGGGGAGGGCGCGCGCCATCTCGGCCCGGACGGCCTGTTGCACGATGGCCTGAAGCTGTGCGGCAGACAGGCCGGCAAAAGTCTCCGAAGAGGCGTCGGCGTCGGAAGGGGCGGCCATGAAGGCGCCCGTGACGGGATCGACGACGACGGCGTCGCCGGTGAGCGACTCCACGCTGACACCGCCCGGGCGGCCGTAGCGAACGTAGATCTCCCCTTCCCGGGGGACGGGCAGGGAGACCCAGGGGGTTTCAGCGTCGCCGGCCGTATGACCGACGGGGCGTGTGGCCTCGGGACCGACGTCCTGTGGGCCCCCGGGGCGCGGGGATGCCTGGAGTGAATCCCCGCGCAACTCGGCCTGGAGCTGCGTCATGGCCGCCGGGTTGCCTTGCCGGGCCGTCATCAGTAACGCGGCCAGCGAGTCGAGGCGAGCCTCGGTCTTCTGAAGGGCACGCTCCCGGGCGGCCAGATCGGCGGCCATACGTTCCTGGGCCGTCATGGCCTCGCGCCGGTTCTGCTCCAGTTCCGATTCGATGAGGCGTCCTCCCGTCGGAGCGCGCCGCCCCAGCCCGAAGCTGATCCCGGCGCTGTACATGAAGCTGGCCTGCACCTGGTTCGGGTCGCTGACTTCCTCGGCGTCGAGGGAACTCATCAGGAGGGAACGGACATTGCCGTGCAACCGGATGGTTTCGCCGAGAGGAAGGGAGACCCCGGCGCCGAGGAGGGCGAAGGTCTGGTCTTCGGGGACCACCGAGAGGTTGCCGTGATAGTCCCCAAAGACGTCCATGATCCCCGCCCCGATGCTCAGGTAGGGACTCAGGCTGTTGCCGGCGCCGGCAAAGGTCAGCGTCATCTCGCCGCCATAGGCTTGCAGATCCTCGAACCGAGCGATCTCTCCATCCTGCACGCCGCGCCAGTAGAAGCCTCGCACGCCCACATAGGGGCCGAAGTCGAGGCCGGCAAAGACCCCGGCCATACGCTGGTTCTTGCGGAAACCCAGGTCGGCGTCGAATTCGATCTGCCCCCAGAATGGAGCGACTTGCAGGCGAAGGCTGCGCAGGCCGCCGGAGAACTGGCGCTGGAACGCCCGGTCCACTTCGGTCATTTCGCCGGGCCGCCGACCGCCGAGGTAGACCTGCAAGCCGGCTCGCACGCTGAGGTTGGTTTTGCGGTCGTTGTTCAGATCCCCGGGGGCCAGGCCAAGGTCCGAAAGGTCGGCTTCCGAGAGCAGGTTGGCGACGTTGTGGCGATAGGAGAGGGCCTCGACCTGTAGCAGGAACGTGTAACGTCGGTCGAGACCATACTGAAGCCCCGCCCCGCCGCTCAGGTAGATGGTTTCGCTCTTCTCCAGGTTGTCGGGTTCGAGCCGAAGGATACCGGTGCCCCCTACCAGGTATGGGTGGATCAGGCCGGATCCGAGATTGAACTTCAACTGGCCGCCGTAGCGCTTCAGGGCAACGTCGCGTTGCAGCAGGGACAGGTCGAGGTCGGTCGTGAGATCTTGCAACACACTCAGCCCGTCCAGGCGCGTCCGGGCATTATCGTTGAACAGATAGAGCCCGCTGAGTTCGACGTACTCGCCGAAGGAGAAGCCGAGACGGCCCCCGTAAAGCTGGGTATCATCAAGGCCGGCCTGATCTTCGAAGGCAAGGTGTTCGATCGACGGCGTCAGGGTGTAACTGATGCCGGAGACCTGGGCGCGGGCCGACCAGGCAGGCCATAGCAGGAGCAGCACCAGCCCGGGCAAAAAACGAGAGAAGTAACGGGTCAACATAAGTAGTATCCTCAGGATTCGGTCTCAATTGGAACGGGAGCGTGTGAGCGGCGGCTACTGGTCGCGTTGCAGTTGCAGGCTGACGGTGCCCAGTACGGCCTTGAGGCCCACATAGCGGCTCGAGAATTCTTCCAGGTTCACTTCCCGCTCGATCTCGGCCTGCAATACCGTGTCGCTCTCGCGGTTGAGGGTGACTTCGTTGCTGAGCAAAAGCGCCTCGTAGACGTCCTTTTCTTCGGCGAGTCCTTTAAGTCGGATCCGGGTGCTGGTGACGGAGTAGTCTCCGCCCACGAACTCGGGAGGGCCTCCCTTGAACTGGTACATCAAGGTGAAACGGCCGGTGGAGAAGAGCTGGAGCCGGGTGTTGGCCGTCTCGAGGGTGTCGAGCAGGTTCACCGGTTGCAGCAGGTTCGAGGCCGGCACGAACTCGAAACGCGTGAACACGTACTCGCCCGCCACGGCGCTGAAATCGCCGGTGTCTTCGCTGCTGTCGCAGCCGGTAAGAAGGCCGAACAAAACAATCACCGGCAAAAAGAGACGGGTGAAAGAAAAGATGAGAGTCTTCATCATGGATGGTCCTGACAGGGTTGGGGGGAACCGTGCCCGCGGTGATCGATCCAAGGGGCGATTCCGCACGGCCCGGGAAGAACGGTGGGTCACCCGGAACCGGCGACGCCGGCGAAGGGAGACCCTGGATGTCGGGAATACATGTTCTAAATTCCCCCACCGGCCCACGCCGAACCTTAAAACGGCATTAAACTGTGGTTAAAGTCGGCACGCCGGGATTCGGGCAGGAGAAGCTCGGCCGGGCATAGCTGTGGCTTGAGCGTCGGCTCTTGTGAGGATGCCTCAATACCCGTTTTAAGTCATGACTTATAAGCCCCTGCGTATCTGTCTGGTCAGTGATGTCGCTCTGGTGCGGGCGGCCGTTCGGCTGGCATGTCCGCCGCCGAATGAGGTGGTGGAACGTGCCTTGACGGGTGTGCTGGATGACCGGCAGGGTTTATCGGCGCAGGGCGTAGAGGTGGCGGCCGCCGCTGCAGAGGCAGACCTGGTGCTGATCAACTGGGCGCCGGCGCGGACATCTCTGTTAAACGCTCTGTGTCATCATCTCCGCGAGCGCGCCCGGGTCCCACTGATTGCTCTATGCGCCGGCGGCGGGCAGGAAGAGATGATTGCGGCGCTGGCCGTCGGCCTCGACGACGTCATCACTTTCCCGATCTACCTCCCGCTGTTGCAGGCCAAGGTGGCAGCCTACCATCGGCTGGTCGACGGGGTGCAGCGTGCGGCTTCAAAGAAGCCGCGCAGGCAGGTGGAAGCGGAGGTGGAAGCGGAGGTGGAAACTCGGGCGACAGACCAGGGCGCGCAGCCGGAAGCGCAACAGGGCCTGAGCCGCCGGTTTGATGCGGTCTGTGCCGACGATGCGCACGAGACGGCCGACGATGCGCACGAGACGGCCGACGAGAGCATCAAACCGGCGGCCGCCCATAGGGCGAAGGAGGCGGCACGGGAGCCTGTGGCAGGCCTGGATGAGGAACCCTCTCCGTCGCCCGACGCTTCCGGCAGCGCCGATGCGGAAGCGTATCTAAAGGTGGGACCCCTGCGTCTGGACCCCGAAAAATTTCGCTTCTTTGTGCATGGGGAAGAGGTGGAACTGACGCCGAAAGAATTCGACCTGCTCCGCTACCTGATGCAGCACGCAGGCGCCGTCCGATCCCGAGATCAGATCCTCGACGAGGTATGGGGACTTGACTTCGATACGGGCACCAACATGGTCGATGTGTATATGCACTTTCTCCGTCGCAAGCTCGAAGCTCACGGGCTCAAGGGGATGATCCGAACGATCCGGGGCCGAGGCTACCGCCTCGATGGGGGCGCGTCGTCCCCCGCGGCGCCCGGACCGTCCAATCCTCAATGAACGCGGGGTTCGGACGGTTCTTCGAAGGTTGCCTCCGTTTCTTCGTCGCCGAAGTACAGGTCCACCACGTCGATGTTGACCTGCACCACTTTCAGGCCCGTCATCGTTTCGACGCGTTCGGCCACGTTTCGCCGAATGGCCTCGGCCACGGCCGGAATGCTGGCGCCATAGCGAACGATGATGCGAATGTCCACGGCGGCCTCTTTGGTGCCCACTTCCACCTGCACTCCCAACTCGCGCATGGTTCCGCCGGTGACGGTCTTGGCCAGCGACACGACGGACTGCGAGGGTCCGAAGGGCACCAGCTTGTGCACGCCCTCGACTTCCCGGGCGGCCAGGCTGGCGATCTTGGCCACGACCTGGTTGCGAATGATGGTCTGCCCGGACTCGTTTTGCGTAACGGAAGCTCCTTCGATCCGGGCGTTCTCGGCGGTCTTCCGAGGCGCCAGGGCGGCCTCTTTGTTTTTCGTTGCGGTTGCCATGGAAAAGTCCTCGATGGTTTGGTGGGTCGATGGGGGGTTCACGGATGCATACTGACGCAAATCGGATGAAACCGTTGTCGGGTCGAAAATTGGTTCGAAAGCGGTGCGAGAAACATAAAGGGAGGATTAAAACCCGATTAAAGGGAATCAGGAGCGCCGGAGGGCACGCCAGGCGGCCCCGAGATCGAGAGAGCCGGTGAGGGCGCCATGGATGATCCAGCCCAGGACCGCTCCGACGAGCCCGCAGAGCAGGACGAAAATCCCTTCGAGCACCAGCCCGAGCAGCAGCAGCACCCCGAACGTCAGGCCGACGGCCAGCCCGAGCAGCAGGGCCATCCGAGAGGAGGCCGGCGGCGGCCGGTGCGTGTCGGAGGCAGCCGCCGGGGCTTCAGGCGTGGAAAACGGATCGCGAGGTCCCATGAGCACGAGGGTTCGGTTGATGAGGGAGCGGGCAGGGGGGTCACTTCAGCCGTTGCCGGGCATCCTGTGCCGGGAGCCGGGCGTCGATGTCGATGCGGGCGACGGGCAGGCCGGTGTGGCGTTCCAGAGCGTCGTGAAGGACCGTTTTCAGCCGGGCGGCCACGTCGGGCAGGGCTGCCTCCGGCGCGACGGTGATCGGACAGAAGACGTGCAGGCCCTCCCGTTTGAGGCGCACCGTGGGATGAGCTTCGCGGACGCCTTCGACCCGCTCGGCCACATAGGCCGCCAGGTCGGTCAGGCTGCGCTGGGCCAGCGTCACTTGACCTCCTCCGTAGTGCCCGTTGCGTGCCGCACGGCTGAGCACGATGCGTCGTCCTTCCCGGGGAGCGCGCGCCAGCCCGAGCGCCAGCAGCAACAGGCCGAACAGCACCGCCAGGAAGGCCGCGCCGGACCATAACAGCATCCGAGGGAAGGGTTGTTCGGTTAGATTTAGAATCAGGGTGAGGCCGGGAAGGACGACCCCGGCCGGGCCAAGGAGCCCCAGGGTATGCATGAATACCACCAGCCCGACGACCACCAGCAGCAGGCCGAAGAGCGAGAGGATCAGGCGCCGGGTCACGTCAAGCAAGGGGTCGGTCATCTTGGAGCGGAGAGGGTGTTTCGGCGATGGAGAGGTCGAGCACGTGTACATGGACCTCGAGGGGAAGTCCGGTATGCAGGGTAAGCCACCGGCGCTGAAGTCTGGTATGCAGCGCCTTCACCAGCGCGGGGATCCCGGTGGACGGGAGAGCATCGGCGGCGAGGATCAGTCCGAGGGTGGCCACCGCCCGGTCGTCGTCACGATGCAGGGCCACGCCCCGAACCGGGCGGCCGCGCCCCCGGGTCTCGAAACAGCCGCTCGTTGCCAGGGCCGTCACGCCCGGGTGGGCGAGCGCTTCTCGGGCGAGGGTGTCCGCTGCTTCGAGCCAGAGATCGGGTTTCGTCATGGCATTGCAGGTTGAACCTCCGAAGGACGTCGTCGTGGTGTGGGCACGATCTCCACGAACTCGATGTCAATGCGGCCCGGGGTTAGGCCCGTGAGGCCCTCGATGGTTGCTCGGACCCGGAGGCGGACCGCCTCGGCGACGGCCTGGAGGTCTTCCCCGAAGGCACTCGTCAGCCGCAAGTGTATCGTGGGCCGGTCCCCGCCCGGCTCGAAATACTGACGTCGGTGCTGTTGTTGTTCGAGCAGATGAGCCGCCGTGGCGCCCAGCGCGGACCCCATCGTGCCCCCGACGACGGCGCCCACCGGTCCGCCTTCCACAAAGCCGAGGACGCCCCCGGCCATGCCTCCGAGCGCCGCACCGATCATCCAGCCATGCACGTCAATGACGCCGGGCACCTGATGGGCTTCGGCAATAACCAGCTTGTCAAGCACCGCCTCGGAGATGCGCAGACGGCCGGGAGGAAGGTCGGGCGTAAGCATTTCGACGATCGGGAGAAGAGTCGGGTGATAGGTGGCAGGGGCTCCCCGATAACATCTTCAAAAAGTCTTCGTGAAGCATTAAACCTACATTAAAATACCGCGGTCGGGGCGATCCGGGACGTCCGACGGCTACAGCGCGGCGGCGAAGGTGCGGGCGAGCGCGAGCGCCTCGTCGGCGCAGCCCCAGCACAGCGTGAAGCCCGCGCCGCCATGGCCGTAGTTGTGGAGCACGGCGCGGCGCGGCCCCCGGCGTTCGAGCTCCAGACGCACCGCCGGGCGTCCGGGACGCAGCCCCACGCGCACGTCGAGCACCTCGGCCTCGTGCAGGCGCGGCTCGAGCTCACGGCACCGGCGGAGGATCGTCTCCGTCACGGCGGGGTCCGGGGTGAGGTCCCACACGCCCACGTCGGCGACGCCGCCGAGGATGCAGTCATGCGCGCGGGGAATGATGTATGAGATCGCCCGCCGTCCGTACTCGTCGGTGAGGCTGCGACGGAGGCCCGGGTTCGTCACGCGGACGACCTGTCCCCGGATCGGGTAGAGCGCGTCGTCGCCCGTGAGTGCGGCGGCCCCGAGGCCCGTGCAGTTGACCACGAGGCGGTCGTCGTCGGCGAGTTCGTCGAGCGCGGCGAGGCCTTCCGGGCGCACGTCGATCTCGCCGCCGCCCGCGCGGAAACGCCGTTCGAGATACGGGAGAAACGCGGGCGGCTCGGCCAGCGGCGCCTCGATCACGTAGCCATCCACATAGCCGGAGGGGAGGTCGTCCGCTCCGGCGCGCCGGAAGCTTCGGACGGCTCCCTTCCACCACGGGTCGGGGACGGGCGCCTCGAAGAGGTCGATGAGCGGGAGGAGCGAACAGCCGGTGGCGGGGTCCCGGGCGAGGTCGTACAGGGCGTCGAGCGTGGCGCGGCTCCACCCGAGGACGCGGTCGCGGGGATAAGCTTTGTACGGGTACCACACGGCCGCCGCCACCGCCGAGGTCGTCTCCGACGGGAGGGCCTTCGTCACGATGCGCGTCCGGAAGCCCGCCTCCTGAAGGCGGATCGCAGTCGTGAGGCCGATCACGCCGCATCCGACGACGACGGCTTCCACACGTTCGGGTGCCGGAGGTTGCATCACGAGCCTTCCCGCCATCCGGTCCATCCCGGACCGTGCACCACACGCCCCGGCGTCGCGCCCGTATGCTCGCCGTCGCGGAGCACGGCCACGCCGTTGACGAAGACGTGGGCCATGCCCGTGGCATACTGATGAGGCTCGGCGAAGGTGGCGTGGTCCCGGATCGTTTCCGGGTCGAAGACGACGACGTCGGCGAAATAGCCGGGCCGGAGCGCGCCCCGCCGCCGGAGCTTGAGGTTCGAGGCCGGGAGCGTGGTCAGGCGTCGGACGGCCTCCTCGAGCGGGATGAGACCCTCGTCGCGCACGTACCGGCCCAGGAGCCGGGCGAAGTTGCCGTATGCGCGCGGGTGCGGGTTGGTGTTGAGAAAGACGCCCTCGGGCGCGATCGAGCCGGCGTCCGAGCCGAAGCTCATCCACGGGAGCGTGATCTGCCGCCGCACGTTGTCTTCGGACATGAGGAAATACACCGTGCCCACGCGGCTGCTGTCCTCGACGACGAGGTCCATCGCCGCCACCTCGGGCGAGACGCCGCGTTCGGCGGCCACCTCGGCGAGCGTCATGCCGGTGTATCTCCGGAGCTTCTTGTTGCGGAAGCCGACCACGAGCACGTGGTCCGGCCCGGCGGCCAGGAGCAGGTTCTCCCAGGCATCGGTGGGGGTGCGCATCTCGCGGGCCACGCGTTCGCGGACGGCGGGGTCGCGGAGGCGGGTGCGCCACGCCTCGAAGCCGCCCTCCTGCACCCACGGCGGCATGGCCGCGTCGAGGCCGGTGGCTCCGGCGGTGTACGTGTACATGTCGGCGGTGATCTTCAGCCCCTCGGCGCGCGCCGCCTCCACACGGGCGATGACGTCGTCGAGCTTGTGCCAGTTCTCGCGCCCGGCGGCTTTGAGGTGATAGATCTCGGCCGGGATGCCGGCTTCCCGCGCGATGGTGAGCAGTTCGTCCACCGCTTCGAGGAGCCGGTTGCCCTCACTCCGCATGTGCGAGATGTACATCCCGCCGTATGCCGCCGCCACCTTGCTCAGTTCGACGAGTTCGTCCGTGTCCGCATAAAAAGCGGGCGTATAGATGAGCGAGGAGCCGACGCCGAGCGCGCCTTCTTCCATCGCCTGCCGGACGAGCGCGCGCATGCGGTCGAGCTCCTCGGGCGTGGGCGGGCGGTCCTCATAGCCGAGCTCGTGGATGCGCACCGTGGTGGCGCCGACGAAGGAGGCGACGTTCGGAGCCACGCCGCGCCGTTCGAGCGACGCGAGGTACTCGCCGAGCGTCGTCCAGTCGATATCGAAGCGGATGTCGGACTGCGCCTTCTTCATGTCGGTCTTCATGGCGTCGTTGAGCGGCCCCATGGACCAGCCCTCTCCGAAGACTTCGAGCGTGACGCCCTGCCGGATGTCGCTTTGCGAGCGTCCGTCCTCGATGAGCGACTCGGTGGCCCAGCTCAACATGTTGATGAAGCCGGGTGCGACGGCCATTCCGGCGGCGTCGATCTCGGTGCGTCCGCGGGCATCGCCGAGATCGCCCACGGCGGCGATGGTGTCGGCGCGGATGGCCACGTCGCCGCGGACGGGCGGGCCGCCGCTGCCGTCGTAGAGCATGCCGCCCCGAATGACGGTGTCGTATTCGGGCGGCGAGGCGCAGGCGGCGAACAGGAGGCAGGTCAGCATGAGGACGATCCGGGAGGCGAAGGCAGGCATGGGGCGTGGCGGGTGAGGGGAAAGGACGGGGACGCGCCAATATACGCGAAGGGAGGGGGTCGGCGGAAGGGGGCGGGCGCGGCTCAGCCGCAGTCCGGGCGCACGGCGATGCGGATGCGGCGGTTGAGGCGGCGTCCGAGGGGGGTGTCGTCGCGGGCCACGGGCCGGCTCGCCCCGAAGGCGACGACCTCGAAGCGCTCCGGCTCCATCCCCGCGTGCTCGATGAGATACCGGGCGACGGCGGCGGCGCGCGCGGCGGAGAGCTCCCAGTTGGTCGGGTATTTTTTTCGAAGCGTGGGGCCGGGCGGCGTCGCATCGGCATAGCCTTCGACGCGGATGGTCCGCCCGGCGTGTCGGGTGCGGAGGCGGGCGGCGAGCGCGTCGAGGCGGGCGCGTCCGGCGGGGATGAGCGTGGCCGTTCCCGGCGCGAAGAGGTCGTCGACGGCGAGCGCGGCCACCGCCTCGGCCCCTTCGCGACAGAGGGCGAGGCGGTATGCGAGGCGGCTGAGGCTGTCCCGGAGCGCGCCCATGTCGCGGGCATATTGCCCCGAGCGGACGTCGGCATAGAAGGCGAGCGAATCTTCGAGGGCGATGCGTTCGGCCCGGTACGCCGTGTTCACGGCGCGGAGCGAATCGAGGGCGGCCGCCCGTTCGGCCGCGAGGCGACGGTGCGTCGCGCATCCGGCGAGCGCCGGCGCGAGGGAGAGGGCCAACAGGAACAGTCCGCGCGTCGTCATGCCTCCTCCGACGAGCGTTCGCGGCATCCGTTCCTTCGGGGGGCTCAAGAAAAAACGCCCGGCGCCAAAGATGGGACCGGGCGTGTCTGTATAGCTGAGAGGGAGGGTCAGCTATGTTCGACGCACAATCTCGCAATAATCCGGCTTCGATGCAAGCCTTTGTCGAGAAAACCTTTACCGCGCGTTCACGAGGCGTGTTCACGAGCGGCGGTGGGTCATCGTCGCGGTGGCCTGGTCGGAGGCCAGCACCACCATCTCGGTCACGTCCACGTGAGGCGGTCGTGTGGCGCAGAAGGCGACGGCTTCGGCCACGTCGCGGGGCGTGAGCGGCGTCAGACCCGCATAGACGGCGGCGGCGCGCTCGGCGTCGCCCTCGAAACGCACGAGGCTGAACTCCGTCTCGACCAGCCCGGGATCGACCGAAGAGACGCGGACGCCCGTGCCGAGGAGGTCGATCTTGAGCCCGCGGGTGATGGCGCGCACGGCGAACTTGGTGGCGCAATAGACCGTCGCGCCGGCGTAGACCTGCCGCCCGGCAATCGAACCGATGTTGATGATGTGCCCCCGGTCGCGCGCGACCATACCGGGGAGCACGGCCCGCGTCACGTAGAGCAGCCCCTTCACGTTCGTATCGACCATCGCGTCGATGTGCTCGTACCGCTGATCCTGAAACTTGTCGCGGGATTTGGCCAGCCCGGCGTTGTTGACGAGGATGTCGATGGTTTGCCAGGCCTCGGGCAACTCGTCGAGGCGCTCGCGCACGGCGGCGGCGTCGCGCACGTCGAGCGCGAACGTGTGGACGGCGGCGCCGTGGTCGCGGCGGAGGCGTTCGGCGAGGGCGGCAAGGCGGTCGGTGCGCCGGGCGCACAGGAGCAGACGCGCCCCGTGCCCGGCGAAAACCTCGGCGCAGGCGGCCCCGATGCCCGCCGACGCGCCGGTGATGAAGACGATCCGGTCTTTGAGATCCATCATGAAGACGTTTGAGAAAGGTGATCGGATGGGCGAACGAAACTAAGGTAACAAACGGCGCGTCTCTTTCGCCGCCGGGCAAACATTCGTTCTTGCCTTCCTTTTACCTTTTTTCGAAATCCTCGACGGCGTATCCTCACGGCATCTTTTCAAAAAATAAACACGTCTCGCCATGAACGTTCGATGCCTCCGCCCGCTTCTGCTCGCCGCGCTCCTCTTCGGGGCGTCTCCGGCTCCGGGACAGATCCTCAGCCGTCCGGATTATGACGCCGAGGCGACGGCGAAGAGCGCCGCGTACCGGGCCGTCACGGGTGCGGAGACGGCGTGCGCCAACGGGGTGGCGGCGGGCTTCGCGTGCGAGCGTATCAGCCTGCTGAGCTTTTTGCCGATCGGCAACCTTGGCGGCGGAGCGGGCACGCACCTGAACGACATCTGGGGCTGGACCGACCCCGCCTCGGGCCGCGCGTTCGCTCTCGTGGGCAGGAATGACGGCACGGCGTTCGTCGAGGTTACCGATCCCGTCAACCCTGTCTATCTCGGGCAACTCCCGCTCCATGCGGGCGCGCATCCGGCCGCCTGGCGCGACGTCAAGGTGTACGACCATTACGCCTTCATCGTGGCCGACGGCGCGGGGGCGCACGGCATGCAGGTCTTCGACCTCTCGCAGCTCACGAACGTGCCGAACCCGCCCTTCACCTTTGGAGAAAACGCGCACTACGACGCCTTCGGGAGCGCGCACAACATCGTCGTCAACGAAGAGACCGGCTTCGCGTACGCCGTCGGGCTCAGCTCCGGCGGGAACACGTGCGGCGGCGGCTTCCACATCATCGACGTCCGCAACCCGCTCGACCCGAAGTTCGCCGGATGCTTCTCGGACCGGCAGACGAGGCGCGGCTATACGCACGACGCGCAGTGTGTGGTTTATCACGGCCCGGATACGGAGCATGCGGGCCAGGAGATCTGCATCGGCGCGAACGAGAACATGATCACCATCGTGGATATGACGGACAAGGCGCGGCCCCTCGCGCTGGCCGAGGGGAGCTATCCCAACGCCGGGTACGTGCATCAGGGTTGGCTCACCGAGGATCACCGCTATCTGCTTCAGGACGACGAACTCGACGAGCGCTCCTTCGGCTTCCGCACCCGCACCATCGTGTGGGACCTCTCCGACCTCGACGATCCGCAGGTGCTGACCGAATACTTTTCGCCGCTCTCCTCCATCGACCATAACCTGTACGTCAAGGACGGCCGTCTCTTTCAGGCGAATTATACGACCGGCCTCCGCATCCTCGATCTCAACGACGTGAGCCGTCCCCGAGAGATCGCCTTCTTCGACACGTACGGCCCCGACGATGCCGCGGCGTTCCGGGGCGCGTGGAGCGTGTATCCGTTTTTCGAGAGCGGGACCGTGGTCGTGAGCAGCATCGGCGAGGGGCTTTTCGTGCTCCGTCCCCGCCTCGGGACGACCACCATGGTCGATTTCGCCGCTTTCGTAGCCGGTGACGATGCGGCGGAGCTGATGTGGCGGACGACGCGGGAGGAAGACAACGCCGGCTTCGAGGTGCAGCGCCTGGTCGGGGGGGAGTGGACGACGGAGGCCTTCGTGCCGGGCGCAGGCACGACCACCGAGGCGCGCGCGTACACGCACCGCATCGAGGGGTTGCCGCCGGGACGCCACCTCTTCCGTCTCAAGCAGATCAGCCTCGACGGCTCGTTCACGTTCTCGCCCGAAGTGGAGGTGCTCGTGGTGCCGGGCGCCTTCGTGCTCGAGCCGCCGTTCCCCAACCCGTTCACCGACACCGCCACGCTCACGCTCATCGTCGCCGAGCCGCAGCGGGTGCGCATCGAGATGTACGACGCCGCGGGCCGTCGCGTGGCCGGGATCCATGACGGCCTGCTCGAAGCCGGGACCGAATACCGCTTTCGCCTCGACGCCTCCGGACGCTCCGGCGGGACGTACTTCGTGCGCGTCGTCGGCGAGCGCTTCGTGGACACGGAAGAGCTCACGCTCGTGAAGTGAGAGGCGTCAGAGGACGTATTTGACGAGGACGAAGCCGCCACGGCTTTCTCGGCTAAAACAACTCGGGTTGTATGAAATGTTCGTCGAGGATCGCAACGGGTAATCCGTAAAGATCAATGTTGGCGAGCTCTTTCGGCTCGACCTTATGCAGGCCGCCGCCATACGTCCGCCCGTTTGAAACGATCATGTCGCGGGTGACGGACGTCAGGGCTTCCCAAACGGCTTGAACCAATGCCGGATCCTTTTCGAAGAGACGCTTCAGGTGTGGTCGGGGATACAGGTTCAGATAAACGTTCGGGGCGACTGCTTGAGAAAGATTTCGGAAGAATCGAAAAGGAGAGCGGCGTGCCTCTGTGCTTCGGCCCATGTACGAACAGAGAAAGGGAGCCGGGGGACGGTTCTCTTGGTGATACCACGGTGTGCGATGTTTGCACAGATACCGTTCGTGGAGACCTGATTCGATGCCGGTCCGGAGATAAGTCCAGAGCGCGGGATAGTCCTTTTCCACCTGAGCTTCGGGAAGCGGGCAATCGAGTAAAAGACGTTTGTGCTCAAGCGCGGGCATCCCATCGGCTTCGGTTTCGATGACGATTCCACTCAGATGGCGTGGGCTGGGCAATACAGGCTTTAAAAATCGCGCCGGGAGATCTCGATTCTGTGCCTCCTCCGGTGTGAGGATGAAGAAGCCGTTTGCGCCCGTGGCCAGTCCTCGTTTGATGTAAAATAAATCACCGAGTTTTAGTGAGGGACCGGTATTGACCGCTGGGGCGGAAAAAATCCAGTTCCACTTGTCTTTTGTGTGGAGTTCGTTCGCAGGCACGTAACGAGTGCGATTCGGGGCCGTCAGGGAGCCGCCGAAAGTGAAACACACTTTATGATCTGGGGAAGGCTTTGCATTTTTCAGCCATACGATAGCCGACGAAACCAGCGCATCGTCGAATTGAACGTCCTCAGGATCGAATCGGTGCACGTGGAGCAGCGTGACGCGATTCAGCAAATAGCTCCGCAGGCTCCGGCCATAATTCACGTCCATAAATTCACTTGGAATGAGCCACCCTCCGATGCCGTCGCAAGTCATCCACGCGTGCGCAAGATACATGAAGTAGGCATAAAGCCCCGTCAATCCGCTGGGCTTGATCCCCAAGGTGCGTTCGGTAATGCTTCGGAGACGTTCTTTCTGAGAGGCATTCAGGTGATGATGACGAACGTAAGGCGGGTTGCATATGAGCAGGTTAAAGCGTTCCTCTTCAGCATCCGGCGGCGGCTTTTCGGCAAAGTCGGCAATCTCGAGATCGAGCGGCGTCGAGCCCCAGAGCTCCCCGGCAGGTTCGGCATAATGCGGATCGATCTCGAAGCCTTTGCACCGCCTGATGTGCTCAAGGGGGAAGGTTTCGAGGAGTGCTGAGAAAAAGGAGCCCGTTCCGATGGCCGGATCGAGAAAGCGCACTTGTTTCCCGTGCGGCCACAATCGACGCGCATAAGTGAGGATATCTAAAGCGAGGGCGGTCGGTGTGGCAAACTGCCCAAGCCGGTTGCGTTCTCCCTGCGTTTTCGCCGCATCGAGGACCCGCTGAAAAGCAAGCCTCCGGCGCTCGCTTTCGGATTTTATATAACCCGGCGGGGACTCGCCGACGATGGAAGGAGGAGGATCCGGTGGAGAAGAGGGGAGAGGGAAACCGCCGTCATCCAAACCGAAGTAGGCCAGATCATCCATGCGGTGTTCCCATACCCAATCGATGCCTTCGGCAGCCTCATAGCCGAGATACGCCGTATCGAAATAACCGCACAGGAGAAGGATGAACTGTACGGAGGTGCCATACGAGTGACGGAGTTGACGGACCTTCTGGGCTTCCTCTTTGCGCCGCTTATTGGTGTTCGTGAAATCGCCCGCCGACTTCGCCTCAATGAAAAGCGGCAACGTGCCCGGTTGAGCGCGACGCGGCATAATGACGCAATCGATCGGGATATTCACGTGTCGCTTTCCCGATTGAACGGGCACGTTATAGAGAAAGCAAAAGGCACCCACAGGCATTTCGGCGATGCTCGGAAGAGAAGCCGAGGACACCTCTGTATAGCCGCGTGCTTCCAACCATTTCCGCAGCGCATCCAACTGTCGTTGCTCCTGGGCGTTTCGAATGATTGGATCGGATGCCGCACCGCACAAACGATCGGCCAGAACCAGTGAAGCGCGCCGAACGGTCTCGGGGGCAGGTTGTTGGTCCATATCCAACCAGGTGAACAGATCGCGGTCCGCCAGCTGTTTGACAATCCGGCTGACACGGCCTAATTCTTCCATAAGCTGATCTTCCGGCATGCGGGGCGGCACGCGCGGCTTTTTCCCACTCTTGCCCTCCATGCTATAGATCAGGTTGGGCGTCACATAAGCAAGACCAATCAGCCTGTCCCGGGCCAGTGGCGGAGCCGTCGCCATGCGCAGCATGGAAAGCACGCCGGGGTTTCGCCTCAAAAACTCCGGTGAGAGATCCCGGAGGAAATCGGTGTGCGCAAGCTCTTTCTCAACGTAGGCCGTTTGTTTTATGCGTTGCTCCCGATACACCTTTGGGGCAAAGCGCATGAACCATTCGTTGTAAAAGTCAACCGACCGGGCTACGTCTGCCTTCCAGAGGTGCGGTTTATCTGCGTTGACAGCCATTGGTGTCTTGTCCGTCTGTTTCGCGTCTCATGTTAACGACGTGTGTTCGAAAAAGTAAACCTCTTCAGCGCCTATTTTATCCGATACCCCCTCCCTTTCCCAATCACCATGTGGTATGCTTATAGGACGTATTTGACGAGGACGAAGCCGCCGATGAGCAGGACCGTGAAGGCGAGGGCGAGGAGGTTGAAGTACTTGTCGATGAAGGCCTGAATGGGCTCGCCGAACTTCCAGATGAGCCCGGCGATGAGGAAGAAGCGCGCCGTGCGGCTGACCGCCGAGGCGAGCACGAAGAGGGGGAAACTGATGTCGAAGGCGCCCGCGCTGATGGTGAAGAGCTTGTACGGGATGGGCGTGAAGCCTGCCGTAAAGATGATGGCGAAGCCCCATTCTTCGAATTGTTTCCCGAGCCGGAAATAGGCATCCGGGTCGAAGCCCGGGATGTGGTTGAAGAAGAAATGCGCCACCGGGGTGAAGCCGCCGTCGGTGAGCCAGAGGAAGTGTCCGAGCGCGTATCCGCCGACGCCGCCGAGGATCGAGGCGACACTGCACACGAGCGCGAAGAAGAGCGCCTTTTGCCGGCGACCGAGCGCCAGCGCGATGAGCAGCACGTCCGGCGGCACGGGGAAGAACATCGACTCCGAGAACGCCAGCAGGAAGAGCGCCGCGGTGCCGTAAGGCGTCTTTGCCCAGTGGAGCACCCAGTCGTACAAGCTGCGGAGCCAGATCATGCCGTGCGGTGGCCTTCGTTGCGGGGAGGGAGCACATAAAACAGGGCAGACGAAAAACCGTCTGCCCTGCCGCGAAACGTTGGTGGAAAGCGCGTGCGTCTATCCGTCGAGATCCAGCAAGCGACGGATGTGGGCGTCGCGGTAGAGGTCGGGATAGGTTTTCTGGAACTCGTCCTTCTTTTTGGGATCGAGGCAGAAGGCCATTTTGAGCGAGCGGATGCTTTCCTCGGGGCGTCCGAGCGCGAAGAGCGCTTTTGCCTGATGGAAGTACGCGCCCGCGCAGTCGGGTTTCAGGTCGAGGGCGTGTCGATAGGCGCTCAGGGCCTCCTCCACGCGCTGCGCTTCGAAGAGCGTCTCGGCATAGTCGAGCCAGGCCTCCCGGTTCTCCGGCGACACGCGCACGACCGTGCGATAGGCGGTGAGCGCGTCGTCGAGGCGGCCCAGGTTATAGGCGCAGTCGCCTTTGGCGTACCAGTACTCCGGCGTCTCCGGGCTGAGCACGATGGCGCGGTTGAAGTGCGTCATCGCTTCTTCGTGACGGCCGAGGGCGTCGAGGCTGCAGCCGAGGCCGTACCAGGCTTCGGCGTAGGCGTCGTCTTCGGCCAGCGCTCGCTCGAAGTACGCGACGGCCTTTTCGTACTGTCCCAGTTCTTCATAGGCCAGCGCGATGTTGTAGCAGGTGGCCGCGTCCCCGCCTTCGAGCTCGATCACGCGGAGATAGCTCTCGATGGCGCCCGGCAAGTCGCCGAGGTTGGCCAGGGCATTGCCCCGATTGTAGTGCGCCGAGGCGAACTCCTCCATCACGAGGATGGCCATGTCGTACGATGAGACGGCGTCCCGGTAGCGCCCGAGCCGGTTGAGCACGATGCCCCGGTTGTACCAGGCATCCTGGGAGTACGGGTCGATGTCGAGGTGGCGGTCGTAGCAGGTGATGCTCCGTTCGTCTTCGCCGAGGCGGTCGTAGCAGTAGCCGAGTTCGTACCACACTTCGGGGTGCTCCGGGTTCCGTTCGGCGCATCGCTCGAAGGAGGCAATGGCCTCGGAGAGCCGGTTCATGCGTTCGAGCGCGACGCCCCGGTTGAAGAGCGCCTCGTCGTTGAGCGGGTCGAGTTCGAGCACCGCCTCATAGGCTTCGAGGGCCTCGTTTCCCCGGTCGAGGCTGTCGAGCGTGATGCCGCGATTGATCATCGTCTCGGCATCGACGGGGTTGAACGTGAGCGCGCGCTCGTAGGCCGCCAGCGCTTCGGCATGACGCCCGAGGTTGTTGAGCAGAATGCCGCGCCGCATCCAGCCGTCCGAAGAGAAGGGATACATCTCGAGGAGCCGGTCGATCACCCGAAGGGCGTCTTCGAACCGGCCTTCCTCGAAGTAGAAGGAGGCGATATCCTCCAGCGTGTCGGAATCGAAATACGCTTCGTCGTTTTCCTCGAACGACGCCGCCAGGTCCTGGAGGCGCGTTTCGCCGGTAAAATCATCGAAGTCCTCGAATTCGAAATCGAACATGCTCATACAACGCCGCTGGGTTATGCGTGCACCGAAGGACCGAAATGCTTAAAAGCGGAAGCGTCTAAAAGGTTCAGCCGAATATGTCAATAATAAACGGATACCCGGCCATTTGCAAGGATCTCATCTCCCGCGTGTTATAACTATAACGTAGGATTTGTAGATTCTCGTTTTCGATGGAGAAGGGATCAATTCATCCTCCGCCGTCCGCGTCGAAGCGGCGCTTTTGCGGTTCGGGGGACTTGCGAGAGAGGAACCGACATGCTGGTGACATTTGAGGGGCTCGACGGCAGCGGCAAGAGCACGCAGGCGCGTCTGCTCGTGGCGCGTCTGGAGGAGGAGGGCTTGCCCACGCTGGCCGTCCGCGAGCCGGGCGGGACGCCGCTTTCGGAGCGCGTGCGCGATCTCCTCCTCGACCCCGCGCTGCACATCGAGCCGTTTGCCGAGCTCCTGCTCTTCTCCGCCGCCCGTGCTCAGCTCGTGGCCGAGCGCATCCGGCCCGAACTCGCGGCGGGAAGCGTCGTCGTGTGCGACCGCTTTTATGATTCGAGCACGGCCTATCAGGGCGGCGGGCGCGGCCTCGAGAGCCTGGAGTGGTTCCGCTCGTTCAACGCCCACGTGACCGGCGGCCTTCGTCCCGATCGCACGTATCTGATCGAGCTGACACCGGAGCAGGCGCTCGCCCGTCGCGCCGCCGCGGCCGTCGACCGCATGGAGGCGGCGGGCCTGGCGTTCTTCGCCCGGGTGGCCGCCGCCTACCGCCGCCTTGCCGAAGAGGAACCCGACCGCTTCGTCCGCATCGACGGCACGCAGCCCGTGGAGGTGATCCACGCGCAGATCTGGGCGGACCTCCGCCCGCGCCTCCCCCGGCGTCGAGGAACCCCGATTTCCGGCGTCGGTTCATCCGGATAAGGAAGGGACGTGTCGAACCGTGGGCCGGAGCCCGCTCGTCCCCTTTTGCTCACCGAGTACGCCCCTTATGCCGTCCCTGCCGAAGCAACAAGCCGAAGAAGTGCGCCGCATCTTCAGCGAATTCCTGAAGGCGCGCAACCAGCGTCAGACGCCGGAACGCTTCGCCATCCTCGACGAGGTCTACGCCACCGACGACCACTTCGACGCGGATGAGCTTTACCTGCGGCTCAAACGGAAAGATGTCCGCGTCAGCCGCGCCACGGTCTATAACACGCTCGATCTACTGGTCGATTGCAACCTGGTCGTCCGCCACCAGTTCGGCAGCAAACAGGCAAAGTATGAGCGTGCCTACAGCTTCTGGCAGCACGATCACCTGATCTGTATGGACTGCAACGAGCTCTTCGAGTTTTGCGACCCCCGCATCCAGAGCATTCAGGAGATGGTGTCCGAGATTTTCCAGTTCGACATCCGGCATCACTCGCTCCACATGTATGGGCATTGCCGCCGGGAGGGTTGTCCGAACCGCCCCGGCGAGGAGGCCTGAGAGGTCCTCCCGCGCCTCCGGAAGAACCTCCGATTTCGCCTCGCTTGGGTTCTGAACGCCGGCGCGGTGTATAAAGCTTGCGTAAAAGAATTGACCTTTTCAGACCCTTGCCGCTATCTTGCTCCGTTTCGTTGCGCGAACACTTCTTTCTCCATGAAGCGATCGGCTTACCTCATAGGGCTCCTTTTCCTCCTGATGGGAGCGAGCGCCGGCTTCTATGGGGTCAGACTCAGTTTCTTCAACGTAGAGAACGACGCGGGGCAGAACTTCATCATCTCCTGGCAGATGGAGGAAGAGAGCGACGTGCGGGAATACGAGATTCATCGCCGCTCGATCCGCAGCAATGGTGACTTCGTCAAGCTTCAGGCGATCCCCGCGCACGGGCCGAACAAGACGTATACCTTCAAAGACGACCAGGTGTACAAGTCCGCGAGCGAGCAGGTGGATTATCGGCTGGAGGCCGTCTTCAACAACGGCCTGCGTCAGATCCTCGTCTCCAAATCGGTCAACTATACACCGACGGCCATCCGGCGCACGTGGGGCAGCATCAAGGCCATGTTCCAGTAGAGCCGGTCGCCGCGCCGCGCTTCGTCCTCCCGGTCTCGTCGCCGTGGGGGCTTTTTTGTTTTCGGGCGTTTCGGTCTCCGGTTTACTGGGTAAAGAGGCGGACCTCGAAGCCTTCGCGGACGCTCGTGCCCGGTTCCGGGCTTTGCTTTTTCACCACGCCCGTCTCCTCGCCGATGACCACGGAGCGAAGCCGGTGTTCGAGGAGGAAGGCGCGGGCCTGTTCGATGCTCATGCCGGTCACCTTCGGCACCGTCACGTACGTTTCGCCAAGTCCGGTGCTGTACCACAGTTTCACGCCCGAACCCTGCGGCGCCGTCTCCCCCGGCGCGGGTTCCTGCCGGGTCACCGTGTTGGGCGCCGGCGACGGGATGGAATCCGGCAACACCTCCTCCACGATCAGCCCTACCGTGGCCATTCGGTTGCGGGCCTCCCGCAAAGAGATGCCCTCGACCGAAGGCACCTGCACCATCGGCACCGTGCCGCTGTTGACCGTCAGATAGATGCGGCGCCCGGGTTTGACGGTTGCGCGCGGGGGCGGCTTTTGATCTACCACTACGTCGCGGGGCAGGTTCGGGTTGAAGCGCTGTACCTCCCGCTCGACCTGGAGCCTTTGCGCGGCCAGCACCCGCTCGGCTTCTTCGTAGGGCATCTGCCGCACGTCCGGCACCACGATCTCGACGTCCTGGCGGGTGTAGCTCGGCATGAGCCAGGCGTCGACGACGAAGTAGAGCGTCATCCCGATCAGGGCCAGCACGGCCGCGCCGCCCCAGAAAAAAGGATTCTTCAGCAAGGTTCGAAATGATCGAAGACTACGACGGAGAGCGGTGGAGAGCTTCATTATATAAGGTGTAGGATGGCGGGGGAGGGCGCAGAAGGGGCGCCCACGTGAACGTCCGGACGCCGGGGACTCCCCGGGAGTTTCTGGCGGGAGAAAGTAGATTCCGTGAAGGCTAAAAAAAAATGTCGTGGGCGGAAACCTGAGGGGAAAGGGGAGGTTGGAGGGTCTTCGTGCGGCGAACGGGCCGTATGAGCCGGCGCTTTAGCCGGCGCTGTTCTTAGAAAGATTGAAAGAGCGCCGCGAGCGCAGACGGCAGACAGCCTGGGGGTTTGAAGCCTCCTTGAAAGCCGCCCGAGAGGGTTGACGGGTCCCGTCCGCG
>NZ_JBWOPL010000008.1:0-6918 GCF_056451265.1 Rhodocaloribacter sp.
CCCACCGTCCCAGCCGCAACTGCGCGATTCCGGCGGTGGCGAGGCCATATGGCACGAACTGGCGAACTCCCAGGACCTCGAAGGCGGCGACGGACTGCCGGGCATACCGAAGCGCATCCTCGTACGCGCCGGTGTCGAGTGAGACGGAGCCGAGGTTGGCATAGCAGGCCGCCTGCCCGAAGGCATCGTCCAGCGCCGCGTAGAGCGCCAGTGCCCGCTCGTAGTTGGCCAGCACCAGGTCGTAGTCCCCCTGCTTCTTGTGGACGATGGCCGTATTGACGAGCGCCATCGCCACGCGGCTGCTGTCGTTCAGGGATTCGTAGATCGCCAGCGCACGGTAATACTGCTCCAGAGCCTCCTTATATTGGCCACGCTTGTCCAGCACCACCCCGATGTTGGTGTAGGTATTGGCGACCTCCAGGCTATCTCCCAGGCGGCGTTTGTAGGAGAGCGCCTGCAGATGGTGGCGCAGGGCCTCATCGTAAGCGTCCTGGGCTTCGTACGCAACGCCCAGGTTATTGTGGGCCGCCGCCAGGCCGCGCAGGTCGTCCAACGCTTCCGCCAGCGCCAGCGCCTCGAACCCGTACTGCCGGGCCGAGTCGGCATCGATCATCCGGTAGGTCCAGCATAGCTCGTTCAGGACGGCGATGCGGTCGAGCGCCTCGGCCTGCGCCAGGCGGCCTTTCAGACTATCGACCGTCGCACGGAGCTGGGCCACGGCACAGAGGGGCATCAGACCCAGGAGAAGCAACCCGACAAACCCCCGGCACACTCCCGTCCGGAGACGGAAAGAAGCGCTTCCCTCTATCGCTGTTACAACCTGCATCCCGAATCATGCCCTACTGCAAGGAGGCTCCCAAACAAACCGGAGACCGCATCACAAGCCGCCGGGCAAGAAGATTCAAGCCCTGATCCCGTACGAGCCTCTGCCCTTACGGACGCGCCCTTTCCGCGCCAACGTCCCTCACAGCGGCGATTTGTTCAATTTGTCGACGAAATAACCTCAGGAGAATCGCAAATGCAAGCGAAACAGGCCCGGCTCCAAACTTCCGACAGAGGCGAGCGAACAACCGGCCTATGGATCGTGTTCACGAAACCCCCTGTGTACGGACGCGCCCCCCGTTCGGTCCCTCCGCACTCTCGATATCGTCCGGTACGCTTATCCTCCCTGCACCCGTACGTAGGTCCACTCGTCTCCTTCATCATCTCGAAACCGGAACTCATCCTTCCGCAGGGTGAGCGTGACACGCCCCCCTGGAATTGTCTCCAGGACCGTTTCCGCCACCACGCCCGTCAGGGTCAGGGCGGTCCCCTCCAGACGATACGTACCCTGACCTTTCAGATCGAAATATCCGGAGAAGAAGAAAAACCAATCATAGGTCCCGTTTTCCTCAAAGGTCCACAGGCTGTTTGATTGATTGACCGGGCCGACAGAACCCTCCACCCTCGTCACGGCCCACGTCCCGAGGATGTCGAAATCCTCCGGGTCAAGGAAATCGCTACCGTCACATCCGCCGCAAAGGAGAACCAGCGTCCCGATCACGAGATACGTCGAGGCGTTCGTATGCATGGTGTTCACGCCAGTTTTTCGGAGGAGACAAGCCACCGGCCGGTTCATTTCAACAGCACGAAACGCCCGCTTCGTCCCTCCAACCGTCGTGCGGTCCGTGCTTCCAGCCGGTACACATAGATGCCCGAGGGGAGGCCTCTGCCGTCGAAGTGTGCCTCCAGCCCGGCGACGCCCGGACGCCTCACCGGACGACGACGACCTCGCGCACGGCGGTGAAGCGCTCGCCCTCGGCACGGATCAGGTACAGCCCTCCCGGCAATCCTGCGGCGTCGATGGAGAAGCGGCGCGGCACGGCGGCCTCCATCGGCCCCTCGAAGAACACCCGCTCTCGGCGGCCGAGCGCGTCGAAGAGCGCCACACGCACCCGCTGCGGTACGGCCACCGAGAGCGTGACGGCGGCCCGGTCGCGAAGCGGGTTCGGATAGGGCGCCGTGAGCGTGAAAGCGCCCGGCACGGCCAGCGCGACGACGACCGTCTCGCTATAGGATGTCGCCCCGTCGAAGTCGACCTGCCGGAGGCGGAAGTGATGGCGGCCCGGCCCGAGATCCTCGGCGCGGTAGGCGTACGTCCGCGCTCCGGCGGTCGTGCCCGCCCCGGCGACGAAGCCGAGCGCCTCCCACGCCGCCGTCCCCGCGCGGTGCTCGACGAAGAAGCCCGCGTTGTTCGTCTCCGAGGCAGTCATCCACCTCAGACGCACGGCCGACCCGTCCGCGCGCGCCTCGAAGGCGGCGAGTTCGACCGGAAGCGGCGTGCTCGAGGTGAGCGTGAACGGCGCGCCGGGCGAACCCACGGTGGTCCCCGGCGCGAAGCCGAACGCACCCGAGAGCGCATACGTGACGCCCGTGCTCGCGTCATAGCCGCGAAACGTGAGCGTCTCGCCGGTGACGTCGCCCTGGATCTCCATGAAAAAAACCTGCTCGCCCCCGACGTCGAACGCCGTCCCGACGCCCCGGATTTCGTTTCCGACGAAGGCCGCCACACGGTCCGCCGGATCGCTCGACCGGACGCCGTCGATGAACACGGCTACGTTGGCGGACATCGACTGCGAGAAGCCGGGCGGCACGGCCCAGTGGAGCGCGCACGGCCCGGAGCCGTCGGCGGTGAAGAGGGCGAAGGGATCGTCGAGCGTGCCGCGCACGGCGTCCGTGGCGAAGTTGACGCCGTCGCAGAGCAGACGCTCCTCGCCGGTGGAGGCGTCGTAGGCCATGAACGTGAGCGCCTCGCCGTCCGCGTTGCTGCCGATGCTCAGGAAATAGACATAGTCTCCGCCGAGGTTCACGGGCGAGGCCACCCCGCGCGAGACCCCCCCGGCGAAGGCCGCGAGCAGGTCCGCCGCGTCGTCGGAGGGCGCGCCGTCGAAGTCGACCGTGGCGATGACGGTCATCGTGCTCGCATACGTGTCGCCGGGGGTCCAGTCGGGCTGCGCGAAGGCGTTCGGGGCCGTCGCCGCGAGCGCGAGCGCGAGGCCCACGGCGAGCAAAGGGCGGGGGCGGTTCATGGAGGCAGGCATCGTTCCGGGAGTCATTTGATGAGCACCATTGCGCGGGTCTCGACGAAAGCGCCGGCCTGGAGACGGTAGAGATACAGGCCGCTCGGCAGGTCGCCCGCCTCGAACGTGACGGCATAGCGTCCCGCCGGCCGAAGCCCTTCGACGAGCCGGGCCACCTCGCGCCCGAGCGCGTCGTGCACGGTCAGGCGCACCGGGGCGGCGGCGGCCAACGCGTACGTGATGCGCGTGGCCGGATTGAAGGGGTTGGGATAATTGGCTTCGAGGCGGAACGTGCCCGGCGGCGCGCCGTCGAGCGGCTCCACGGGGGTGGCCGTCGCGACGGTGTTCACCGTCCACACGAACGGGTCCGCCACGCTCCCCCGCAGGGCGTTCGTCTCGAAGGTGAGCGTCTCGGCGGCCTCATAGACCCGGTTCGCGGAGGCGTCGTACACCTCGAAGCGCACCGTCTCGCCGCCGCCGCCGGCATAGACCGTCAGGAAGAAGAGCCACGCCGAGCCCACCTCCGTCGCCTCGGCCATGCCGCGCACCTCGTCGCCGACGAAGGCCGCCAGCACGTCGCCCGCCTCCGCCTCCGCCCCGTCGATGCGGAGCGTGCCGGTGACGTTCATCGCAGCGACAAAGGCCGAGGGATCCACGTTCCAGTCCGGCAGGCCGCTTTCGCGCTCGGTGGCGGTCCACACCCGCGGCGCAGCAATGATCCCGCGCACGGCGTTCGTCTCGAAGACCTCCGTCTCCGCGATGACGCGCACGGTCCCGGCGACCGCGTCGTACACCTTGAACGTGACCGTCTCGCCGTCGGTGTCGGCAAAGACGGTGAGGAAGAAGAGCGGGCCGCTGCCGACGGTGGTGCCCTCGGCCACGCCGCGCACCTCGTCGCCGACGAAGGCCGCCAGCACGTCGCCCGCGCCGCCGAGGCGCGCGCCGCCGTGGAGCACCATCGCCGTGACGCTCATCGTCGACTCGAAGTCGGCGGGGTTGACGGCCCAGTCCGGGGCCTGCGCCTGGGCCGGGACGAACGCACCCATCAGAAAGATCGAAAGGCAAAGTACAGTTTTCATCGAGGTCCTCTCGGAAAGGATGCAACGGACACCGGGCGTCATTTGAGCAGAACCATCTTGTGCGTCTCGACGAAGGAGCCCGCCCGCATGCGGTAGAAATAGACGCCGCTGGCCAGGTCGCCCGCCTCGAAGCGCAGCGCATAGCGTCCCGCTTTCTGCGCCTCGTTGACGAGCGTCGCCACGCGGCGGCCGAGCAGGTCGTAGACCTCGAGCGTCACGTGCTCGGCCTGCGGGAGCGCATACCGGATCGTCGTCACGGGGTTGAACGGATTCGGGTACGCGGCTTCGAGCGCGAACGTCTCCGGCAACCCTAGGGTCTCGCCGGCGGGGGCGCCTTTCGCCGTAAGACGCACCGGTTCGAGCGGGCTGCCCACCGCGGCGCCGGGGCGGAAGCGAAGCGTGCCCGCGTCATAGACCTGCCCGTCGGCGTCATCGAAGACGCGCACGGTGAGGTCCGCCGCCGCCTCCCCGTAGGCGAGGGCAAAGACGAGCGACCGTTTGAGCGCCTCGACGTACGTGATCCGTCCGACGCCGCGCAGCTCGTCGCCGGCGAAGAGACCCACGCGCAGGTTCGGGCGGCGCATCGGCTTGCCGTCGCGCTCGACCCGCGCGGTGAGCGTCATCGAGAACGGATAGGCGAGCGGATCGACGGTCCATCCCGGCCCCGCGCCCGCGTCGTTGTTTTTGGCCTCGACGCGTTCGAGCGTCTCGCGCGTCTCCGGCGCGGGTTCGCCTGAACGCACCTCCTTCTCGGCCAGGCCCCGCTCTTTCGGGAGGGGTCGCGCCGCAGCCGTCTCCGGGTTCGGCGTAAGGGCCGCGTGCGCCACCGATGCCGCCGCCTCGGTGTTGGCGGGATAGGTGAGCGTGCCGCCGTTGGCCGTGTAGATCTGATAGCCGAGGCCGGGGTCCATCGTCGTGAGCGAGCCGACCCACCCGAGCCCGTCGACGTACTGGGCGAAAGCGAACTGGCTCTTGATGAGGTCGTCCGGAGCGGCGGTGGCGTCGAGCGAGGCAAGCGCCTCGTTGATCGGCCGCGCAGTCTGCGGCAGATAGCCGACCCAGTTCCATCCCGGCGTCAGCGTGATCGGCAGCGACGGCGGATCGACGACCGTGCCCGAGACCGAGAGGCTGTTCGACTGCCGGAGGTTGATCAGATAGGCCGGCCCGGGCTCGATGCCCGGCAGCGTGCCCACCCACCCGAAGTCGTCATCGAAGAGGCTGAAGGCCGTCTGGCTCTTGACGATGTCTCCGTTCGTGCCGACGACGTCCGCGAGCACGGCGTTGACCGAGGCGTCGTCGGGGATGGTGTTGAGCGAGAACCACGTCCACCCCGCCGCGAGCGCGACGGCCTGATCCTCGACCGGCGGCGGCGCCTGGATCGAGACCGGCTGCGCGAACGTGCCCTGCACCGCTCCGCTCTCGAAAACGAACGTCTTGCCGGTTTCCTCGTGGAGCGTGCACGCGGCGTTCTGCCAGGCCTTGAACGTGACCACCTCGCCCGAGAGGACGTTGCTATAGATAAGCAGGTCCACACGGAAGACGCCGGGCGAGCTTTCCGCAACGGTTCCCACGCCGCGCACCTCGTCGCCGACGAAGGCGGCCAGCACGTCGCTCGTATCCGCCGAGGCGACGCCGTCGAAGAAGAGCTGCGCCGTGAGCGTCATCGAGTACTGGAAGTTCGTCGGCGTGACGTTCCACCGGGGCGGCTCGCACACCACGTCCGCCGTCAGGGTGAAGGGGGTCTGGCCGAGGTCCACGCCGTCGGCGTCCGTACCCGAGGCCATGAGCGTGCCCTCGTATGCGCCCAGCGCCAGCGTGTCGGGCAACGTGAACTGGATCGTCTTCGCCCCGCCGGCCACGATCGTGCCCGCCGTCACCGAAGGCGCGAGCGTGACCGTGGTGACGCCGTCCTCGTGGGTGAGGTCGAACGTGGGCGGCAGCGCAAACGAGATCGGCTGCGCGCGCCCGTTGACGAGGCTCGTCGCCGCCACGGCGCCCGTGCCGCGCGTGATTTCGAGGTCGACGTTGACCGGGCTGAAGGTGAAGGCGCTCTGCCGCACCGTAAAGGCCCACGCCACGTCGTCGGCGATGCCGTTGCCCACGAGGTCCGAGACGACCACCGGCACGCCCTGCCCGTCCACGACGCCGGAGAGGAGCCGCGCTTCGAGCAGACGGCCTTCGAGGTCGGCGTCGTCGGCCAGCGGGTCGAGGATGATCGTGCGTCCGTCGCACGAGGCCTCGACGGGGATCGTCATGCCGACGTCGGCGCCGTCGAGGTACGTCAGCGCCACGTCGGGGAACGTCCCGTCGGCGCTGACCGTGGCGCAGTCGACGTCCTCGTCGAAGGTGACGGCGATGTCGTCGCCGAGGGCGAGGGCCTCATCGGCGGGCTGCGGCGTGCCGAAAGGCTCGGGGCGCTTCGTGTCGGCGACGCCGGGGAAGGGCTCCGAGTACGTCGTCCCGAGCGGGCACGAGGTGAAGGCCCGCACCTCGAAGAGGCCGTCGGCGGGCGGCATCCACTTCGCCACGTACGAGTCGGCGTCGGAGTCGAGCGCGGAAGCCTGCACCTCGAGCGCCGGCAGCCAGTCCGGCGTATCGACCAGCCGGTATTCGAGCCCGATGCTCTCGACCGGGTCCGCGTCGGCGTCCTGCAGCACAAAGTCGTTCAGGATGATCTCCAGCGAGTCGCCGGCCTCGGCCATGTCGGCGTTGTAGATCCAGTTCTCCTTCGGCCGGAGGATGGCAATGTCGCTGCACGGGGCGGTGAAGTGCACGCTGAA
>NZ_JBWOPL010000009.1:0-7735 GCF_056451265.1 Rhodocaloribacter sp.
CGGACACGCAAGGCGACGTGGCGCAGCACTCGGATGCGGCGCGCGCCTCCTTCGGCATCGACGGCGCGGGCGTCACCGTCGGCGTCCTCTCCGACAGCTACAACCAGCTCGGCGGCGCCGCGGCGGACGTGGCCTCGGGCGACCTGCCCGCCGGCGTCTCCGTGCTCGACGACACCGGCTCGTGTGCGCCCGACCCCGCATGCGCCGACGAAGGACGCGCCATGATGCAGGTCGTCGCCGACGTGGCCCCGGGAGCGGCGCTGGCGTTCCACACCGCGCTCGGCGGGCAGGCCGGCCACGCCGCCGGCATCGACGCGCTCGTCGCCGCCGGGGCGGACGTCCTCGTGGACGACGTGGCGGGCCTCACCGAACCCATGTTTCAGGACGGCATCGTCGCGCAGGCCGTCGATGCGGCCGTGGCGGCGGGCGCGGCCTTCTTCTCCGCCGCCGGCAACGAAGGACGCGACGGCTATGAGGCCAACTATACGCCGGGCAACGACCCCATCTTCGGCCTCCCCTCCCACGAGTTCGGCGGCGGCGACTTCTTCCAGAACATCACCATCCCGGAGGGCACGGGCATCACCGTGGCCTTTCAGTGGGATCAGCCGTACGCCTCGGCCACCGGCGGCGCCGGCGCAAGCACCGACCTCGACATCTTTCTCTATGACGACCCGCCCTCGGGCGCGCTCACCGGAGGCATCGACTCGAATGTGGGCGGCGATCCCGTGGAAACGTTCACGTTCTTCAACCCCGTCGGCTCGGGCGAAACCTCGTTCAACCTCTTCATCAACCGCTTCTCCGGCCCGAACCCCACGTTCGTGAAGTACGTGATCTTCGACTTCGAAGGGACGGTCAACGAGTTCACCACGGACAGCGGCACGCTCTTCGGCCACGCCAACGCCGACGGAGCCGAGGCGGTGGGAGCCGCCGCGTACGATCAGACGCCCGCCTTCGGCGTGGATCCGCCCGTGCTCGAATCGTTCTCCTCCGCCGGAACGACGACGATCCTTTTCGACCTGAACGACAACCCGGTCAACGAGGTGCGGCAGAAGCCGGAGATCGTCGCGCCGGACGAAGGGAACAACACCTTCTTCGGCGACGACACCGAGCCCGACGGCTTCCCGAACTTCTCGGGGACTTCGGCCGCAGCGGCGCACGCGGCGGCGGCGGCGGCGCTCTTGCTCGACTTCAACCCCACGCTGTCCCCCTCGGCCCTCTATGCCGCTCTCGAAGGCGCCGCCCTCGACATGGGCGCCGCCGGCTTCGACGACGACAGCGGCTTCGGCCTCCTTCAGGTCGATGCCGCCCTCGGCGATCCCCCGCCGGACCTGACGGTGAGCGTCGTGGCCGTCGGCGGTCCCATCGTCATGCCCCCCGAAGGCGGACGGTTCGACTACACCATCGACATCACGAACAGTTCGGCGGTCGATCAGACCATCGAACTGTGGATCAACGTCGCCGGACCGAACAACATCAGCATCACGCGCGGCCCCGTCCCCATGACGGTCGCGGCGGGCACGACGTTCAGCCGCACCATCGAGCAGAAGGTCCCCGACACCGCGCCGGCGGGCACGTACACCACCACCGCCTCGATCGGCTCCTTCCCCATCGCCGACCAGTCCGACAGTTTCACGTGGGAAAAGCAGGCCGCCGCCGCCAACCGATAGGCCGGTCTTGCCTTTACTCGCCCTCCCGGCATGCGCCGCCCGCGTCAGGGGCCTCCCTTCGCCGAGGTCATGGGCTCGTCCTTCGGCTTGCGGTCCTCCGCTCGTTCCCATGCGCCGGCGGATCGGACGCAACGCGAGACCCCCATTTTCCACGAGGATGAGGTCGAAAAGGGTCGTTTTGCTTCGTCGCATACCCTATATTCGCAAATGGGTAGAGGCCGCCCTGGCGCCTCGGAGTCCCCGGTTCTGTTTTTTGCGGACTAATCTCTGGAGCATGCATCATGAGAAAGGCTACGGATCCTCTCAGAGACCAAAGGGCAGGGAGACGGTGGATCAGTGTGGGGATGCTCGTGGTTATGTTTTGCGCGGGCGACGCGTGGGCACAGCAACGGATGGACGTGGGGGGCGCGCCCGCGCCGGACCGCCCGCCGAGCGTGGTATGGGTCAACGGGTACAGCCCCGACCACCCGGCGCGGGGCGTATTTTACGACCTCCAGCCCACGGCGGCGCAGCGGTCGTATGCCTCGGCCTTCGCCGGCCTGACGCATGAGGAAGAGGGCGCGCGGAGCCTGTTCGCGGACGGATCCGAAGGGCAGCCTCTGGTGGTGGCCCCTCCGCCGGGCGCTTCCGGCGCCCCCGTACCGACCGGGTCCTCGGCGCCCGTCATCTCCTTCGAGACACAGGATTTCGACGACAACATCATCACCACCGGCGGCTCGATCTTCATCCCGCCGGATTCGCACGGCGCACCCGGTCCGAGCGACGTAGTGGTGGTCAACAACGTCTCGCTCGCCTCTTATGACAAGACGACCGGCGCCGTCTCGGGGCTGGCGCTGCAGAGCTTCAAGACCTTCTTCGGCTCGACGACCTTCACCTTCGACCCGAAGGTCGTCTACGATCATTTCTCCGACCGCTTCGTGGTCGTGACGCTGGAGCGCGAAGATGTGGCGGCTTTCGGCGACCCTGCCGACGCGTCCCGTATCCTGCTCGCCGCCTCGCCCGTGGGCACGCCTGCCGGCACGTGGATCGCCATCACCATCGACGCCAAGCTCACCATCGGCACGGATGAGACGTGGTGCGATTATCCCGGCCTCGCCGTCGACGAGGAGGCCATATACGTCACATGCAACCACTTCAAGTTCGGCAGTTCGCCGGGCTCGTCCGTGGGCCAGCGGCTTCGGACGATAGACAAAGCCAGCTTTTACGCCGGCACGTTCAGCGACGCTACCGACCTCTTCGTCTATGATCCCGCCACCGCCACCGGCGGCGGCTTCGACGTCACGATGATGCCCGCGCAGGTGCACAGCGACCCGGGCGGAACCATCGGAACGTGGCTTCTGGGCTATTCCGGCCTGACCGACGGCACGAACGACTTCTATCAGGTGATCCGCATCGACAGCCCGCTGGCAGGCGCGGGGGCAAGCTTTACGCTCACGTTCGTCAGCCTCGGCGACGTCGATGACACCGCCACGGCCTTTGCCGACGCCGAGCAGTCGGGCACGGCCACCCGGATCGACTCGGGGGACCGCCGTCTGCTCGATGCGGTCTGGCGCAGCGACCGGCTCTGGGGCGTCGCCACGATGATCCCGCCTTCGGGCGCCGACGCCGGGCACGAGACCGCCCACTTCGCGCAACTCAGCACCTCGGGCACGCCGTCGCTGGTCAATCAGGGCGAGGTGGGAGCGGAGGACCTCGGCGCGACCACCTATACCTTCTATCCCTCCATTGCGATCAACGACGCCTGCGCGATCATGGGGTTCGCCGCCACGAACGCCGCGATGTTCCCCGGGGCGTATTACGTGGGCATCAACCCCCTCACCGCCGCCGTGGGCGGGACCATCACCCTCCGCGCCGGCGATGACTTTTACGTGCGCACGTTCGGCGGGTCGGACAACCGATGGGGCGATTATACGAGCACCACGCTCGACTTCGACGACGAGGCCAGCTTCTGGGTTTTCAACGAATACGCGCAGACGCGCGGCACCATCGCGAGCGGGGAGGACGGTCGATGGGGACAACGAGCCGCGGAGGAGGTCTGCGGCGGCCTCCTGCCGATCGAGCTTGAAGGCTTCGGCGCGCGGGTGGAGGGCCGAACGGTCACGCTCGCCTGGCGCACGCAGAGCGAGACGAACAATGCCGGCTTCGAGGTGGAGATGCGCGCCGCCGCCGAGCCGGGCAAGACGTGGCAGACGGTGGGCTTCGTGCCGGGCGCGGGCACCACGAGCGAAGCGCAGGCCTACACGTTCCGCATCGAGGACGTCGGGCCGGGACCGCACCGCTTCCGCCTGAAACAGCGGGACTTCGACGGAACGTTCGTCTATAGCCCGGAGGTGGAGGTGTTCGTCGAACTGCCGGAGGCGTTCGTGCTCTCGGATGCTTTCCCCAACCCCTTCAACCCGCAGACACGGTTCACGCTCATGGTGCGGAACGAGCAGCGGGTGCGCGTGGCCGTCTTCGATGCGCTCGGGCGGGAGGTGGCGCGCCTGCACGACGGGCCGCTGGCTCCGAACACGGCGCACCGCTTCACCTTCGAGGCGGGCGGCCTCCCGAGCGGGCTGTACGTCTACCGCGTCGAAGGCGAGACGTTCAGCGCTTCGAAGCTGATGACGCTCGTCAAGTAAACGTCCGACGAGGCCGCGAGCGTGCCGGAGAAGCGGCGCGGAGGGCTTCGCCGGTCCCCCGCGCCGCCTCCGAGAAACGCGCCTCGCGCTCCGGCGTACGAGAGACGTTCCGTTCCGTATCCAGGGAGTCCCCATGATCAGTGGTGTGCAAGACTGGCATCCGGCTTCGTGGCGCGAGAAGCCGGCGCTTCAACAGCCGGACTATCCCGACGAAGCCGTGCTCGAGGCTGTGCTGGCGCATCTGGCCACGCTGCCGCCGCTTGTGACCTCGTGGGAGATCGAACGGCTGAAAGGGCAGCTGGCCGAGGCGGCGACGGGGCGGCGGTTCCTCCTTCAGGGCGGCGACTGCGCCGAGAGCTTCGACGAGTGCCGTTCGGACGTGATCACGAACCGCCTCAAGGTCCTCCTTCAAATGAGCCTCGTGCTCATCTACGGCCTGCGTATGCCCGTGGTGCGCGTCGGGCGCTTCGCCGGGCAGTACGCCAAGCCCCGCTCGTCCGACCGCGACACCCGCGACGGGCGCACGCTCCCGAGCTATCGCGGCGACATCATCAACCGCCGGCCCTTCACCGAAGCCGACCGCACGCCCGACCCCCGGCGCATGCTCGAAGCTTACAGCCGCTCCGGCCTCACCCTCAACTTCATCCGCGCCCTCGTCGACGGCGGCTTTGCGGACCTCCACCACCCGGAATACTGGGACCTCGACTTCGTGAAGCACTCGCCGCTCGCCGCCGACTACGAGGCCATCGTCGCCTCCATCATGGAGGCGCTCCGGTTCATGGAGACCGTCTCGAATGCCCGGCTGAGCGATCTGGAGCGCGTCGAGTTCTTCACGAGCCACGAGGCGTTGCTCCTGCCCTACGAAGAGGCGCTCACCCGACGGGCGCCGCATCAGACGGGGATGTACAACCTCTCGGCGCATTTCCCGTGGATCGGCATGCGCACGGCGCAGATCGACGGCGCGCACCTCGAGTACGCGCGCGGCATCGCCAACCCGATCGGCGTCAAGGTCGGCCCCGCGATGACGACCTCGTGGCTGAAGGACCTCGTCCGCCTCCTCAACCCCGACGACGAGCCGGGCCGCCTGACGCTCATCACCCGCTTCGGCGCGGATCACATCGAGGATGCCCTGCCCCCGCTCATCGATGCCGTGCGGGCCACGGGCCGGACGGTGCTCTGGTGCTCCGACCCCATGCACGGCAATACGGAGATGACCGACTCGGGCCTGAAAACGCGGCGCTTCGAAAACATCCTCGCCGAGCTCGAGCTCGCCTTCGACGTCCATGCGGCCATGGGCACGCACCTCGGCGGCGTTCACTTCGAGCTGACGGGCGAAGACGTGACCGAGTGCATCGGCGGCGCGCGCGGGCTCGACGAAAACGACCTCGACCGGGCCTATAAATCGTCGGTCGATCCGCGGCTGAACAGTGAACAGGCGCTCGAAATGGCTTTTTGCGTGATCCGCAAGCGGCGGCGGATGGAGGGCTGAGACCGCCCCTCACGCCGGGTCGGAGAAGCGCGTCAGGGCGCGGGCGAAGAGACGTCCGAAGAGGGTTTGGGCTCGGTCAGCGCCACGCGCGCTTTCGCGAAGGCGAGGAAAAGCCCGTCCAACACCGTGTCGGTCTCTTCCGGTACGGGCTGCGCCGTTCTTTCCGAATCCCCCTTTCCGAGGAGCACGGCTATCGGGGTCCACTCTGTCATGATCTGCATGGGCACTACGGATCGGGATCATGCGCAAGTTGATAATTAATAGATAGATCAATCCGGACAGGCTTGCAATAGGAGAATCTCCCATTCTGAAAGAGGGTCGCTTTCGGTCATGCCGGGCGTCGTGTCGCACGGGTGTTTGGGGGTGCGGATGTTTGGGGGTGTGGCTTCGATGCGAGCGAACGCGAGCCCCTGACGCCCCACAGTTGCGAAGGCGGCTTCCTCGCATTAATATATACCGAACCCATCTCCACAGTCCCTCCCCAAACTGGAGACCGCCTGCATGATTTATCGAAGCCCCTTCCCCGACGTAACGATCCCCGACGTGGCCTTGATGCCGTTCGTCTTCCGAAACGTGTCCGAGTATGCCGACAAGCCCGCGATCATCGAAGGGCCGACCGGGCGCACGTACACCTATGGACAACTCGTGGACGCCATCCGAAAGACCGCCGCCGGGCTGCACGCGCGCGGCTTCCGCAAAGGGGACGTCTTCGCCATCTTCAGCCCGAACCTGCCCGAGTACGCCGTGCTCTTCTATGCCGTCAACATGCTCGGCGGGATCATCACCACCATCAACCCGCTCTATACGGCGGACGAACTTGCGCACCAGCTCGAAGACGCCGGCGCAAAGCGCCTCATCACCATCCCGCTCTTTCTCGACAAGGCCACGGAAGCGGCCCGGAGTGCGGGCATCCAGGAAGTGTTCGTCTTCGGCGAAGCGGAAGGGGCCACGCCGTTCGCCGAATTGATGCAGAGCGGCGGTGAGCCGCCCGAGGTCGCCATCGATCCGGGCGAGGATCTGGCGGTGCTCCCGTATTCGAGCGGCACCACGGGGCTGCCCAAAGGCGTCATGCTCACGCACCGCAACCTCGTCGCCAACATCACGCAGGCGCTCGCCGTCGAAAAGATCGACCGGGACGAGGTGCTCATGGCGATCCTGCCCTTCTACCACATCTACGGCATGGTGGTCGTCATGAGCATGTGCCTCTCGACGGGCGCCACCATCGTCACGATGCCGCGTTTCGATCTCGAGCAGTTCCTCGATATCCTCCAGAAGTACCGCGTCACGTACGCGCACCTCGTGCCGCCGATCATCCTGGCGCTCGCCAAGCATCCGCTCGTGGACCGGTACGACCTCTCGGCGCTTCAGAACATCTTCTCGGGCGCGGCGCCGCTGCCGGAGTCGGTGGCGAAGGGCTGCGCCGAGCGGCTCGGCTGCACCGTGCGGCAGGGCTACGGGCTGACCGAGACGAGCCCCGTCACGCACATGAACACGCGCGACCGCGAGATCCGCATCACCTCGGTGGGCGTGCCGCTGCCGAACACGGAGGTGCGCATCGTGGACGTGACCACGGGCGAGGACCTGCCGCCGGGAGAGCCGGGCGAGCTCTGGATGCGCGGCCCGCAGGTGATGAAAGGCTATCACAAGCGCCCCGAAGCCACCGCCGACATGATCGACGAGGAAGGCTGGCTCCACTCCGGCGACGTCGGATACGTGGACGAGGACGGCTATCACTACGTCATCGACCGCGTGAAGGAGCTCATCAAGTACAAGGGCCTGCAGGTGGCGCCGGCGGAACTCGAAGCCGTCGTGCAGTCGCACCCCGCCGTGGCGGACGCCGCCGTGATCCCGAGCCCGGACGAGGAGGCGGGCGAGGTGCCGAAGGCGTTCATCGTCCGCAAGCCCGGCGCGACGCTGACCGAGGAGGAGATCATGGCGTACGTGGCCGAGCGCGTGGC
>NZ_JBWOPL010000010.1:0-18200 GCF_056451265.1 Rhodocaloribacter sp.
CTGATCCGATCCCGGAGCGTTTGTCGTTTGAAAGAAGGAGGGCCTCCGGCACGCCGTTGGTCTTCAGCCCATGGCCCAACCCGCGTCGGAACGGCGCACTTCCCACAGAGAGACGATGAATACTCCCCTCGATCCCGGCCACATCATGCAAACCGCCACCGCCTTCTGGGCGTCCAAAGTGCTGCTCACCGCGGTGGAGCTGGATCTGTTCACCACCCTCGGAGACGGCGCGATGACGGCCCCGGAACTCGGCGACACGCTGGGTTTGCATCCGCGCGGGACGTACGACTTCTTCGACGCCCTCGTGGCCCTGAAATTCCTCGACCGGGAGGGTGACGGGCCGGAGGGACGGTACCGGAACACGCCGGAGACGGCCGCCTTTCTGGACAAGGCCGGCCCGTCGTACATCGGGGGGATGCCGGAGATGCTCAATGCGCGTCTGTTCGGGTTCTGGAACCATCTGGGCACGGCGCTGAAGACGGGCGCGCCTCAGAATGAGGTCCGGATCCACGGCAAGCCCCTGTTCGAGGAGTTGTACGCCAGCGAAGCCCGGCTCGGCCAGTTTCTGGAGGCCATGTCCGGCATTCAGGCGGCGAACTTTCACCAGCTGGCGCAGAAGTTCGACTTTTCCCGGTACCGGACGGTGAGCGACGTCGGCGGGGCGCTGGGGCTGCTCTCGCGCATCGTGGGGACGCATCACGAGCACCTGACCTTCACCACGTTCGACCTGCCGCCGGTGGCCTCGCACGCGCAAAAACACATCGGCGCGGCAGGCATGACGGATCGCATCACGGTCGTCTCGGGCGACTTCTTCGTGGACGACCTGCCTCCGGCGGACGTCATCACGATGGGCAACGTCCTGCACGACTGGAACCTCGAGAAGAAGAAAGTGCTCATCCGGAAGGCGTATGAGGCGCTTCCCGAGGGCGGGGCCTTGATCGCCATCGAGAACCTGATCGACGACGCGCGCCGGGAGAACGCCTTCGGCTTGCTGATGTCGCTCAACATGCTCATCGAGCTCGGCGACGGTTTCGATTATACGGGGGCGGACTTCCGGGCGTGGGGTTCGGAGGCCGGCTTCAGCCGCTTCGAGGTGATCCCGCTCGCCGGCCCGACGAGCGCGGCGGTCGCGTACAAGTAGTCCGCGTGTGGCCGGGCGGTCCGTGGCCGGGGGCAGCCCGCTAAAGCACAGGCGCGAGCAGGCGGGTGGTCTGCACGGCGAAGCGGAACGCGAAGGATCGGTGCGCCAGGTCGTGATGGGAGACGCGGCTCGAGCGGGCAAAGTCGGCTTCGAGCATCTCGGCCACCTCGCGGCAGAACCCGGCGTCGTTGACCAGGCAGGTCACTTCGAAGTTGAGGCGGAAGGAGCGGTTGTCGAGGTTGGCGGTGCTCACGGCGCCGTAGTCGTCATCGACGAGGAGCACCTTCTGGTGCATGAAGCCTTCCTCGTAGAGGTAGACCTTGACGCCGGCTTCTCCGACTTCGGGCAGATAGGCATAGGGCACGTATTTGAACAGGGGGTTGTCGCTTCGGCGCGGCATGAGCACGCGCACGTCTACGCCGCGCAGGGCCGCCAGCTGGAGCGCGCCGAGCACGCGCCCGTCCGGCACGAAGTACGGCGTGGCGACCCACACGCGCTGCTCGGCGCTTTCGATGGCGTGCATGAACAGCAGCCCGCACGTCTCCAGTTCGTCCGCCGGACCCGAGGCGAGCACGAGCGCGCGGCGGTCCTCCTCGTCGAAGACGGGCGTCCACCGGAGTTCCGGCGTCTCCCGGCGACCGTAATACCAGTCCCGGATGAAGGCGCGTTGAAA
This sequence comes from Rhodocaloribacter sp., assembly GCF_056451265.1. Lineage (NCBI taxonomy): Bacteria > Pseudomonadati > Rhodothermota > Rhodothermia > Rhodothermales > Rhodothermaceae > Rhodocaloribacter > Rhodocaloribacter sp. The sequence continues at coordinate 1,815 of NZ_JBWOPL010000010.1, forward strand.
GCCCTGGACCGCCGGCCCGGTGACGGCCAGGTGCGTGTCGCGCCAGGGGCTGAGTCCGGGGTCTCGGCCGAGGTACTCGTCCCCCACGTTGAGGCCGCCCGCGTAGGCCCTCACCCCGTCCACGACCACGATCTTCCGGTGGTTGCGGAAGTTGAGTCGGAAGCGCCCGAGCCAGTTTCGTCGCCCGCTGAAGCTCGACACCTCGACGCCCGCCTGCCTGAGCCGGCGCACGTACCGGCGCGGCAGGCTGTGGCTGCCCACCTCGTCGTAGAGGAGGAAGACGCGCACCCCGCGCCGGGCGGCTTCGGTCAGTCGCTGCTGGAACGCCCGCCCGATCGCGTCGTCGCGGATGATGTAGAACTGGGCGAGGACATAGTCTTCGGCGGCATCGATCCCCTCGAAGATGGCCTCGAAGGTGGCGGCCCCGTCGATGAGGAGGCGCGCGCCGTTGCCCCGGGTGAAGGGATGGGTGGAGAGGTTCTGAAACGCGAGCAGTTCCCCCCGGGTGCGGGAATCGGGGGGCGGCTCGTCGTCGGAGGTCGGGGCGAGGAGCCTGCGCGGGGGAGCGGCCCCGATGAGTTGCCGCTCCACCTCGGCGTCGAAGCCGCGCAGGGCCTCGAGGTAGTCCTCGAAGTGGCTGCGCCCGAAGATCCAGTAGAGGGGCAGGGCCAGGAAAGGCATCAGCACGAGGGCGATGGCCCAGGCCGTCGCCCCCTGCGCCGTGCGCGTGTGCATGACGGCGTCGAAGGCGCTGACGAAGCCGAGCGCGTAAGCCACCGGAATCCCGATGGAGGTGATCCCCTCCCAGAACGTAGTCTCCATAAAAACACCGGGCGCGAGAAGCCCCTCTTGGTTCAGAACCCCCGAAGATACGACACGGGATGAGGAGGTGGAGCAAAAGCGCCCCGATCCGCGCGCACGCCCCCGGCGCCGCGCGGCACGAAAAGGCTCTTCCGGCGTTACAGACCGGGTCGATGATCGGATCATGGAAATCGACGCCGGGGCGCTCCGGGATCGAACGGTCCCGCTCGGGGTGATGCGCCGTAATTTTCAGGGAATGAGATCCGGTGCGCCGAAGCGCGCTTCACGCCGGGAGCCGGTCGAGGTCGGATGTGGAAGAAGCATGAAATATTCAATGCGCTGAAGGATGCGCCTGAGCCGCACGGGTCCGGGCGTCCCGCGGTGGTGACGGCGATCATCAACAACAAGGGCGGCGTGGGCAAGACGACGACGGCGGTGAGCCTGGCGGCGGCGCTCGCCGTCAAGCGAAAGGTGCTGCTCATCGACCTCGACAGCCAGTGCTCGGCCACGCTCTCGCTGGGCCTGTCCCCGCGTGACGGCGGCTCGACGCTCGCGCACGTGCTCTATCAGGATGCCTCCCTCCATCGCATCCTGCAGCCCACCGAGATCGACGGGCTCGACATGGTGGCCGGCAGCCTCGACATGGCCGAGGCCCAGCAGATGCTCGCCTATCGCCGCATGCCGCAGATGCGTCTCCGCTGGGCCCTCGAAACGGTGACCCCCCTCTACGACCTCATCCTCTTCGACTGCCCGCCCTCGTTCTCGCTCATCTCCCACAATGCCCTCGTCGCCGCAGACCGCTTCATCGTCCCGGTGACCCCTCACTTCCTCGGCGTCGAAGGGCTCGTCAACCTCATGCAGACCCTCGACCGCGTGCGCGATCCCCGCATGCCGATGGCGGAACTGTGGGGCCTCGTGCTGACGATGGTCGATCCCCGGCGCAGGGTGACGCGCGAGGTGGTGGCCCTCGTGCGCGAGCGCTTCGGCGACCGCGTCTTTCGGACGGAGATCCCGGTGAGCGTGCGCCTGGCCGAAGCGCCGGGACAGGGGCGCTCGATCTTCGAACATGCGCTCGACTCCCGCGCGGCGCATGCCTACTGGCAACTCGCCAAGGAAGTGCTCCATCGGGACCGCCTCAGCCGGAGCCGCCGAAACTATGCGCCGGCGGCCCGGATGGCCTGAGGCGGCTTCTGCCCCATGCTTGCCCGTTCGCACCGGTCCGGCGCAAGCTGAAGGGGTCGGCTGCCGTTCCCCGAAAAAACCATCCGACGCTGCACCGGAGGCTTAAGGCGTTGGTCCATCGGAGGATGCCGGAGCCGGGAGGGTCGTGAACGAACGGGCGAGCACCGCCTCGAAGGCGTCGTCCCGTTCCCGCGGCCTCACGCTTCGCCTTCGAGCATCACGTTCTCCGGGCCGAAGAGCCGGGACATGCCGTGCATCAGTTCGGGCGTGGGTTCGACCACGAAGGTGCGGCTGTGGATGCGTCGGGGGTGCGGCAGGTCGTCGGCTTCGATCTCGAAGTAAAGCTTGCAGCCGCCCCGGTTGGCGTCGCAGAGGTCGCGGAGCTGCTCGATCTGCGCGACCTCCGCGTGGTCCACGTTCACGCGGAGCACGATGGCCTTGACGAGTTGTTCGCGCACCTTCCACATCGGCGTGATCTCGTTGACGAGGATCTTCACGCTGCCGCCCCGCAGTTCCACCTGACCGCGCACGAGCACCACCTCGTCCACCTTGAGGTACTGCTGAAAGAGGTCGTATTGCCGGGAGAAGCAGACCAGTTCGGCCTGTCCGGTGAAATCTTCGAAGGTGGCGAAGGCGAAGGGCTTGCCGGCTTTGGTGGTGCGATGCTGCACGTCGGTGATGATGCCGCAGAAGCTGTGCCGGGGCCGGGCGTCGCGCCCGGAATAGCCGTTGCGCCCGTTGGAGCCGTGCTCGTCGGCGTCGTCGAGGCCAAGGTCGTCGATGCGCCCGATCCGGGCGGAGGCGAAGGCGCGGGCCTCGGCCGCGTACGCTTCGAGCGGATGGCCGGAGACGTAGAAGCCGATGACCTCTCGCTCCTCCTTGAGGATCTTTGCGCGCGGCCACGGCTCGGCGACGGGCAGGTTCGGCTCCATGGCCATGCCGCCCGTGGCCGAGCCGCCGAAGAGCGAGTTCTGCCCGGCGGCGAGGTCCGCCTGCACCTTCTGCGCGTACTGCATCGCGGCATCGACCGCCTCGACGAGCTGGGCGCGGCGCCCTTCGAGGTCGTCGAGCGCGCCGGCCCGGGCGAGACTCTCGACGGCTTTCTTGTTGACGGCGCGCAGGTCGAGGCGTTTCGTGAAGCCGAAGAGCGTGGTGAACGGCCCGTGCCTGTCGCGCGCCTTGAGGATCGCCTCGATGGCCCCGAGGCCTACGCCCTTGATCGCGCCGAGGCCGAAGCGGATCTTGCCGCCTTCGACGGTGAAGGGCGCCTGGCTGTGGTTGATCGACGGCGGAAGCATGGCGATGCCGAGGTGACGGGCCTCTTCGAGCACGACGGCGAGCTTCTTCGTGTCGCCCATCTCGTTCGTCATCGCCGCGGCCATGAACTCCGGCGGATAGTGGGCCTTCAGGTAGGCCGTCTGATACGCGACGATGGAGTAGGCGGCGCTATGGCTGTTGTGGACGATCAGCCCGTCGGCCACGAAGTTGTGATCTTCTTCGACGGTGAGGTCATACGTGTCCTGCACCCCCAGCGGCGTGATGCTTTTGATGGTGTCCCAGAAGACGTCCGCATGGGCGATGGCGTGCAGGCGCACCGAGCCAAAGAAGGCGGCCAGGTGGGCGAGCGTCGAGCGACGGAACCCTTTTTTCCCTTTCGACCCGCGTCCCTGGAACGCTTTCATCGCGACGCCGGAACGGGCTTCCAGCGCGCGCCAGGTTAGCCCGGCGGCCCGGCGCTCGGCATCCACCCAGGCACGGACGGCAGCCGGGATGGTGTCTTTGCTCGTCTGTCCCCGTGCGGTGGAAGCGATGTGGCGGCGGAGGCGGGCCACCTGTTCGTCGCGACCGACGAGGTGAGGGGCGATGCGTTCGAGGAAGGCCGGCAGCACGCCTTCCCCCACCGGATGCACCGTCCAGCCCGTCCGCGTCGTGCCCCGATAGCGGAACGTCTTGCGGTGGAGCGTGCTCACGATCCCGAGGCGGAGCAGGAGGGTTTGCACGTCGCGGGCCAGTCGTTCCGACGAGGTGGCGTAATAGGGCGTGAACCGACCTTCTCCGGCGACGAAGCCGTCGCCGGACCACAGCCGTCCGAGGAACAGGGCGACGTCGTCGTCGCACAGGGTGAACACCTCGGCGGGGATGCTTTTCTCCGTCGCTTTCTTGCCCGTGATGCCGAGCCGTTCGGCCCAACGGAAAGCGCCGGATCGGGCGGGCGCCTTCGGGCGAACCTTCACCCCTCTTTTGTTCCACGGAATCTGACCGGCGCAGAAGCGGGTGTCCCGTCCGGTGCTGACGCATACCTCGAAGCGGCCGTTGGCACGCCGGTCGAGGCGGGCGACCGTGTCCGGGAAATGCTCGACGTGGCGGGCGAAGTCCTCCACCTGTTCCCGGTCGTTGCTGTAGAAGTAGAGGCAGGTGGGGTGGCACGTATTGCCTTCGGCCAGGAGGTGCGCCAGCGTGATGAGGGTGTGCCGGGGCCACGAGGCACGGGTGGCGACGGGCAGCCGCCGCGGCGCGGCGATCCGGTCGCCGGGCTTCAGGTCGGCCAGGTGGGTCCAGCCGTTGAGCGTGCGGAAAGGGTGGTTGCCGGTGGCGACGATGCGCTTGCCGAGGGCCGTGCGCAGCTCGAAGACGGGGCGGCGGCCGTTCCAGACGACATCCGTCACCCGGCGGGGATGCAGCCGGGCGTCCTCGCCGAGAGCATGGATGGTGAAGGACGCCCGTGTGCGAAAGAGGTCTTCGACCGTGGTGCGCCGGCCCGTCGCGGCGTCGAGGATCTCCGTCTCGCCCGCCACGCACTTGTTGAAACCATAGCCCGCGAACTTGGCCATCATGTCGAAGACTTCGTGGGCCGTCTGTTCCGCGACGCCCCGCTCCTTCGCGCCCTCGACGAAGATGACGCGCTGCTTGTCCATCTCGGCCTGCTTTTTCTTCCCCATCGCGCGTCTGAGCAGGTCCGCGCCGCCGAGCGTATAGCCGCCCATCACCTGCGCCATCTGCATCACCTGCTCCTGATAGACCGGGATGCCGTACGTCGGCTTGAGGATCTCTTCGAGCATGGGATGCGGGTACTCCACCGGCTCGCGTCCGTGCTTCCGGGCGATGTAGTTCGGGATGAGGTCCATCGGGCCGGGACGGTAAAGCGCGTTCATCGCGATGAGGTCGTCCACGCTCGTGGGCCGGAGCTTGCGCAGCCACTCGCGCATGCCGGAGGATTCGAACTGAAAGACGGCCACCGTGTCGCCGCGTTGAAAGAGTTCGAACGTCTTCGCGTCGTCGAGCGGGATCGCGTCGAGGTCGATCTCGACGCCGTGGTTGTCCCGGATGAGCGTGAGCGCGTCTTTGAGGACGGTGAGCGTCTTGAGGCCGAGGAAGTCCATCTTCAGCAGCCCGAACTTCTCGATCCACTTGCCGTCGTACTGCGTGGTGACCACGTCTTCGGCGCCGGACTTGCCGCGGGCGATGGAGATGGGGACGTAGTCGCTCACCTTGCCGGGGGCGATGATGACGCCGGCGGCGTGCACGCCCGTGTGCCGGGCCGAGCCTTCGAGCACCTTCGCGTAGTGGATGAGCTTGCGGATCTGCGGGTCCGCGTGATCCTGGAGGCGGCGGAACTCGGGCGCCTCTTTCATCGCCGTCTCGAGGGTGACCTTCGGCCCTTCCGGGATGAGCTTGGCGATGCGGTCGGCCTCGGAGAGCGGGATGCTCAGCACGCGGGCCACGTCGCGGATGACCGAGCGCGGGCCCATCGTGCCGAAGGTGATGATCTGGCAGACGCTCTCGCGCCCGTATTTCTGCACCACGTAGTCGATCACCCGGCCGCGTCCCCGGTCGTCGAAGTCGATGTCGATGTCCGGCATCGAGATGCGATCGGGGTTGAGAAAGCGTTCGAAGAGGAGGTCGTACTTGAGCGGGTCGATGTTGGTGATGCCGAGGCAGTAGGCGACGGCGCTCCCGGCGGCCGAGCCGCGGCCGGGCCCCACCGAGACGCCGAGCTCGCGCGCCGCCGTGGTGAAATCCTGCACGATGAGGAAATACCCGGCGTAGCCCATCTTCCGGATGACGGCGAGCTCGTATTCGAGTCGTTCGACGACGTGTCCGGGCATCTCCGGGTAGCGCCGGCGGGCCCGTTCGAAGACGAGGTGCCGGAGGTAGGCGTCCATGTCGTTGCCGAAGGCCTCCGGGATGGGATAATGCGGCATGAGCAACTCGTCCATCGGAAGCTCAAGGTTGCACTTGCCGGCGATCTCGAGCGTGTTGGCGAGCGCCTGCGTGACGACGTCGCGTTCGAGGTCGCCCAGGGCGGTCTCCATCTCGGCGGCGCTCTTCAGGTAGAACTGCGTGCCGTCGAAGCGCATCCGGTTCGGGTCGTAAAAATCCTTGCCCGTCTGCAGGCACAGCAGCACGTCCTGCGCGGCGGCGTCTTCCTCGTCCACGTAGTGCACGTCGTTCGTGGCGACGACCTTCACGCCGTATTCTTTCGCCCACCGGACGAGCACGGCGTTGCATCGCTTCTGATCCTCGATGTCGTGGTCCTGAAGCTCGATGTAATAGTCGTCGCCGAAGATGTCGAGGTACGTTTCGAAGACGGCGCGGGCGGCGTCCTCACCCCGCTTGAGGATGGTCTGGAGCACCTCGCCCTGGAGGCAGCACGTCGTGGCGATGAGTCCTTCGCTGTGGCGGCGCAACGTCTCCTTGTCGATGCGGGGCTTGTAATAATAGCCGTCCGTGTACGAGAGCGACGAGAGCCGGATCAGGTTGCGATACCCCTCGAGGTTTTTGGCGAGCAGCACCTGATGATAGCGCGTGCGGTCGGACTTGTCGGCCATGCCCTGCGGCGTCACGTAAAACTCGCACCCGATGATGGGCTGAATGCCGTTCTTCTTCGCCGTCGTGTAGAATTCGGGAACGCCGAAGAGGTTGCCGTGGTCGGTGATGGCGACGGCGGGCATCTCGAGGGCGGCGGCTTTGCCGAGCAACGTCTTGATGCGCGCGGCTCCGTCGAGGAGCGAGTACTGGGTGTGGCAATGGAGATGACTGAACTCGCACATACGGATCGATGACGGCTGAAGGGTGTGAGAACGAGGGGCGGGTCGGCGACTTTCTCTCTCATCCAAAATCAACCATGGAGGATCCCAATATCAACCGATGTGGATATCTTGTGCATCGTCGCCCGCGCGCGCGGCTTCCGGGGCGGTCCGATTGTTGCAAAGGGCATAACATGCTAATACAGGAGGGCTTGAGGAGGTCGGGAAGGTCATTTTTTCCGGAGGGCCTTCTTTTTTTTCCCCGAAGAGCAAAAGGCGTATTAGCTGCACCGGTTGTTTCACCCATCGATCCGGTAGTGCGTTGGCGCCATGAGACTTCACCGCATCCTGGTGTTGGTTCTGTTGCTGGGCGGTCTGTTCCGTTCGAGCTTTGGCCAACGCTATCAGTTCGACATCTACACCATCGAGGACGGGCTGGCGCAGTCGCAGCCGGTCAGCATCTATCAGAGCCGTTCCGGCTATCTGTGGGTCGGCACGTTCGGGGGCGGGCTGAGCCGCTTCGACGGTCGGACGTTCGTTAATTTCTCCATGCGGGACGGGCTGGCCTCGAGCGTCGTTCAGGGCATTGCGGAGGATCCCTCGGGCATGCTCTGGTTTGCCACGAGCAGGGGCGTGAGCCGGTACGACGGCGTTCATTTTTCCACGGTGGATCTCGGTATTCCGGCGCAACGCATCTATGCCGTGATGGCGGATGCAGCGGGCACGCTCTGGTTCGGCACGGAGCATGACGGCGTCGTGCGGTATGACGGCCGGACGACGTCTTCGCTCACGACGAAGGACGGGCTGGCCTCGGAAACGGTCTATGCGCTTTTGCAAACGTCGGAGGGGACCGTCTGGATAGGGACCGGAGAGGGGCTGTGTCGCGCCGAAGGGGACGACCTCCATTGCTTCACCGAAGCCGACGGACTGCCTTCCTCGGTGGTCCGGAAGCTGGCCGAGGACCGGAGCGGACGGCTGTGGATCGGCGCCGGCGACGGGCTGCTGACCTACGACGGGCAACGCTTTGCGCGCTTCTCGGCTCCGGCGCTCGCGGATCGGACCGTCCGGTCGCTGGTGGTGGATCGGGCCGATCGGGTATGGGTCGGCACCCGGCAGGGCCTGTTCAGCATCGACGGGGAGCACATAGAGCACTATTCCAAAAGCAGCGGGCTGCCGCAGAACATCTGGGGCTTGCACGAAGATCGGGAGGGCAACCTGTGGATCGGGCTTGACGGCGTCGGCCTCGCGCGCTTCTCCCGGTCGCCGTTCTTGCTCTTCAACGAGGAGCACGGCCTGGCCACGAAAGGGGTGTGGTCGATGGTGGAGGATCGGCAGGGGAGGATCTGGTTCGGCACCGACGGCGGCGGCCTCTCGCGCTATGACGGAGAGTCCTTCACGACTTTCACCACGGCCGACGGACTGGTCGACAACACCATCGTCGCATCGATGGAAGACGAGGACGGCGTCCTCTGGTTCGGCACTACGCGGGGCCTCAGCCGGTACGACGGCAAACGTTTCACCACCTTTTATCCGGATAGCCTGTGGGGCGACGTGTGGTCGCTCACTTCGGACGGAAGCGGCGCGCTGTGGGTGGGGACGGCGAGCGACGGCTTGTTCCGCTTCAAAGGCGAGCGCATGGAGCATTTCACAACGAGCGACGGCCTTCCGGACGAGCGGATCTATTCCCTTCACGCGGCCCGTGACGGCGCGCTCTGGATCGGCACGCGCAAGGGGCTGGCACGGTACGCCGACGGGCGTTTTACGACCTATACCACCGCCGACGGACTCGGATACGATGAGGTGAGCTTCATCACGGAAGACGACGAGGGGCAACTCTGGGTCGGCACCTACGGCGGAGGGCTCACCCACGTTATCCCGCCCGGGCAGCCCGGCGGCCCGCATTTCCGGATCATCTCCGTCGAAGACGGGCTCAACGACGACCACATTATGAGCATGGTCTTCGATGCCGGAGACAACCTCTGGGCGTGCACCAACCTGGGGCTGAACCGCCTCGACGTGCCGCGCTTCAAGCGCACCGGCGAGCTGCCCATCGAGCAGTATGGCGTGGCCGAAGGGTTCGCCGGGCGCGAGTGCAACTCCGGGTCGGTGCTTCGCGACAGCCGGGAGCGCCTCTGGTTCGGCACCGTCAAGGGCGTCACGCAATACACGCCGGGGCAGCAGTTCGTCAACCCGTACGAACCCCGGACGCACATCTCCCGGGTCCGGCTCTTCTTCGGGAAGGTGGACTGGACGCCGTATGCCGAGGGCATCGAACCCGGTTCGGCGCTTCCGGTCCACCTGCGCCTGCCCTACGACAAGAACTCCATCACGTTCGACTACGTCGGCATCAACCTGACGCAGCCGCGCGAGGTGAGCTATCAGTATCAGCTCGTCGGGGCGGACGAGACCTGGACGCCGGTCACGCGCGAGACCTCCGCCACATACGCCAACCTGCCCCCGGGCCGGTACACGTTCCGCGTGCGGGCCGCCAACGGCAGCGGCGTGTGGAACAGCACGCCGACGAGCTTCAGCTTCGTCATCACCCCGCCGTTCTGGCGCACGGCGTGGTTCTATCTCCTGTCGGGGCTGTTCGTGCTGGGCAGCGGCTATGTCTTCGTGCAGGGCCGTGAACGCAAGCTGCGGCAGAACCAGCAGCACCTCGAAGCGAAGGTGGCGGTCCGCACGCGGGAATTGCGAGAGGAGAAGGAGAAGGTGGAGGCCGTCAATGAACAGCTGAAGTTGCTCTCGCTCGTCGCCCGCGAGACGGACAACATTGTCATCATCGCCGACGCTTCGGGACGCATCGAATGGATCAATGAGGCGATGGCGCGGATCGGGGGGTATACCCTGGAGACGCTGCGCCGCGAGGTGGGAGAGACCCTCACGGACATCTATCGAAACGCCGAACTGGAAGCGGCCATGCGGAAGGCTGTGAAAGAGGGGGCCTCCAGCGTGTTCGAATCGAAGCTTCGGAGAAAGGACGGCACCGAAATATGGGTTTCTTCGACGCTGAGCCCCATCCAGGATGAACATGGGCGGGTGGAGAAGTTGGTCATCATCGATGCGGACATTACGCGGCAGAAGACGCTCGAACGCGCCCTGGTCGATGCGCGCGAGGCGGCGCTGGAGGCGGCCCGCGCCAAGAGCGACTTCCTGGCGAACATGAGCCACGAGATCCGCACGCCCATGAACGGCGTCATCGGTATGACCAGCCTCTTGCTCGACACCGAACTGACGCCCGAACAGCTCGAATTCGTGCAGGTCATCCGCAACAGCGGCGACACCCTGCTGTCCATCATCAACGACATCCTGGACTTCTCGAAGATCGAGGCGGGCAAGATCGAACTGGAGGAGCAGGCCTTCGAGCTACACGAGGTCGTGGAAGAGGCGCTCGAGCTGGTGGCGACGAAAGCCGCCGAGAAAGGGCTGGAGCTGGCGCACCTGATCGAGGACAACGTGCCGGCCGCCGTCCGAGGCGACGTGACGCGGGTGCGGCAGGTGCTCATCAACCTGCTCTCGAACGCCGTCAAGTTTACCGACCGTGGGGAGGTCGTCGTCCTGCTCGACGCCGAACCGACCGAAGCGTCACGCTGCCGCATCCACGTCGCCGTGCGGGACACCGGCGTCGGCATCCCCGCCGACCGCCTCGACCGCCTCTTCGAGTCCTTCAGCCAGGTCGATGCCTCCACGACGCGCAAGTACGGCGGCTCGGGGCTGGGACTGGCCATCAGCAAACGACTGGTGGAACTGATGGGCGGGACGATGTGGGTCGAGAGTGAGGAAGGCGTAGGGTCCACGTTTCATTTCAACATCGAGGTCGAGGCCTTGCCGCCGGCTCCGCGTGTGGACAGGCGGTTCTCGGGCGTCGAAGCGCTGGCCGGGAAACGCATCCTGATCGTGGACGACAACCTGGTCAACCGCCGGATGCTCACCCTGCAACTGGGTCGCTGGGACATGAAGCCGACGGCGGTGGCTACCGGGCGGGAGGCGCTCGCCCGCATCGATGAAGGCGAGCGCTTCGACGCCGCTTTGCTCGACATGCAGATGCCCGGCATGGATGGGGTCATGCTGGCGACCGAACTGCGCCGGCGTGCGCCGACGGCTTCGTTGCCGATCGTCATCCTCAGCTCGATGGGGCAACGCGCCTATGATGAGGAACTCGACCTCGTGGCGTGGCTCACCAAACCCATCAAGAAACGCCGTCTCCTCAATTCGCTGCTCACGGCCCTTCAGCCCGGCGCCCATCCCCTCCTCGCGGCCCGAACGGGCACGTTCGACGCCGAGATGGCGAAACGACAGCCGCTGCGCATCCTCATCGCCGAAGACAATGCGGTCAATCAGAAAGTGATTCGCCAGTTCCTGGAGCGCATGGGGTACGTGGCCGACGCCGTCGCTAACGGCCTGGAGGTGCTCGAGGCGCTCCGGCAGAGCCGCTATGACGTCGTGCTCATGGACGTTCAGATGCCGGAGATGGACGGCCTCGAAGCCACCCGCCGCATCCGGGAAGATTATGGCCCCGAACGCCGGCCGTACATCGTCGCCATCACCGCCAACGCGACGCACAGGGACCGGGAGGTATGCCTCGAGGTCGGCATGGACGATTATATCAGCAAGCCGGTGCGCGTGCCCGAATTGGAAGCTGCGTTGGCGCGATGCCGGAAGAGCGACGAGGTCGGCGGAAAGCCGGAATGGGCCGGGACGCCGGAGCCGGAAGGGCAGGAGAACGCTTCGGCCACGACGAACGAAGTACGCCTGAATCTGTCGCGCCTGGAGGAGGCAACGGGCGACGATCCGGTGTTCGTGCGGGAAGTGCTGCAGACCTACCTGGATGCAACGCCCGATCTGATCGATGCGCTGTGGACCGCCTATGCCGCCGACGACATGGAAGGGCTGGCGCGGGCGGCGCACGCGCTCAAGTCGAGCAGCCGCACCTGCGGCGCGGATCACCTCGCCGAACTGTGCCGGAAGATCGAAGAAAAGAGCCGGACGGACGATCAAAGCGAACTCCTGCGCCTGGTGGAGGCGGCGGCCGACCACTTCGAGCGCGTGTGCCGCGCCATGGAGGCGCGCATCAACGGCGCCGGTCGGCGCGCCGGCGCGGACCGGCGACGGCGCGGCTTCGGCAGCGGCGCCGCTTCGATGCCGGACCCCGTCTGACGAAGCCCGGTGAACCCGGAGCCGCGCGAGGCGTTGTAGGGGCGCATTTTTACGCCCCAACCTGTCTCATGGCCGAACCCCTCTATCTGCTTTACATCGACCGCGCGCATCAGGCCGACCCGCTGTTCTGGCAGGGGTTGGCCCGCGCGCTCGCTTCGGCCGGGGCGCGCCTGCCGCGCTGCCTGCTCCTGCACGGCAGCGGCGAGCGGCTCGCGCGCATGTTCGAAGCGCAAGGGCTCGTCTACGGCGCGCCCGGCATGGCCCCGCCGCCGGCGCTCCTCGAGCGGGTGATGCGGGAGGAGACCCGCCGCATCGTAGGCGTGCTCACCGACGCCGGAGTGGCCGCCGTGGGGTTTCAGGGCACGGACCGCCGTTTGCTTCGCCCCTCGGATGCGGGCGGCGTCGTCGCCGGTGGGGCGGCGTGGGTGCGCGACCTCACGGCCCGGCAGGTCGTCCCGGTGGTCTCCACGCTCGTGCGCGGGGCCGACGGCGAGGCGCGCGAAGCTGCGACGGTCGAGGCGGCCTGCGCCTTCGCTAAAGCCCTGAAAACAGAAGAGGTGCGAACCGTGTTCTTCACGCCGACCAACCGGCCCGGTCTGATTGATGCGGGCGCCATACGGGCGTCGATCCGGGCGGCGGAGCTGCCCACTTCCGGCGCATCGTCCGAGCCCGAAGCGGTGCGGCGCGTCGTCGCGGCGGGCGGCCTCGCGTGGCTGACCAGCCCCATCGGCTTCATCGATGAGCGGGGGCCGCAGGGCACCCGTGTGATTTCGTAGAATCAACAAATATTGCGATTTTAGCCCCAAAACACGGCAATTTGCTTGACACCCGCCTCGGGGTGCAGTAAGTTTCGTCCGGATTTCAGAGAAGCCGGAGGCTTTTTTCCATCAAACAGGACACGTGCCACCCAAACCCAGGAGGACATACAGATGAGTAAATTCGAACAACTGCGCAACTTCGTTGCCGAACTCGAAGCCGACTTCGAGAAGTTCTACGAGAAAGGCAACAAGGCTGCCGGCACGCGTGTTCGCAAGGCCATGCAGGAACTGAAGAAAATGGCGCAAGACATCCGTGTCGACATTCAGTCGAAGAAAAACGACTGATCGTCTTTTCAAGGCTTCATACAAAAAGGCTGTGCTCTCGGGCGCAGCCTTTTTGTATGAAGATCGCCCATGCCTCGTGTGATATTGATCCGGACAGGGGGCAAAGCGGCGAATTTGCTTCATGGACGGGCTTTTCTCCGCTTCGGCACGGGGTTCGCCGTGGTTCCGGGGATGCGCTTCCTTCTCCCAGCCTCAGAGGATGACATGATCACGTTACGATTCCGTTGGCTCATTTTTGCCGTCGCGCTCATGGGCGCGCGTCCGGCGCGCGTCCGGGCGCAGGACGCCGATTCGGCGAAAACCTGGCAGACGAACGTTCTCGGCAACCTCGCCGCCACGCAGGTCGGCTTCCAGAACTGGCAGGGCGGCGGCGTCAATTCCCTGGCGGTGAGCGCCGGCATTGACGGCACGGCGGAGCGCGTCACGGATCAGTGGCAGCAGAAGTACGAGATGCGGCTGGCCCTCGGCGTCGTCAAACAGGATACGCTCGATTTTCGAAAAGCGGAAGACATCATCCGGCTCGCGGCCAACCTCCAGTATACGGGCGACGGTCTCTTCGGCCGTTTCAACCCGACCCTCGCGGCTTCCATCCGGACACAGTTCACCGAAGGATTCAATTTCGACAAGGATCCCCTTTTCGAGATCCACCCGGTCGGGGAGAAACGAATGCCGCCGGTCAAGGTGTCGGATCTCTTCAGCCCGGCGACGCTTCAGCAATCGATCGGCCTGACGTATGATCCGAACCCCTGGTTCACGCACCGGTTCGGCGTGGCGGCCAAGGAGACCATCGTCGCCATCGAGCGGCTGCGGGCGCTCTACGGCGTCGACCCGGCGGACGCCGTGCGCCTCGAACTCGGTCTCGAATCCGTCACGGAGATCGATCGCGAGGTGTTCGAAAACGTGCGGTACAAATCCACGCTCGGGCTCTTTGCGACGTTCAACAAGGCCGAGACGCCGGACATGCTGTGGGAGAACCTGGTCAGCATGAAGGTGAATGCGTGGCTCCACGTAAACTTCGAGTTCGTGGCGCTGTTCGACAATGACATCAGCGACCGGATACAGTTTAAGGAAGTGCTTTCGGTCGGCGTCTCGTTTCTTCTGATCTGACCCCGGTCTATGGCGCAGCCCGCAACCCGCCCCCGCTTCGCATGGCGCCGGCTCCGGTCGACGCCGGGGCTTTATGCGGCGCTGTGCGTGGCGCTGTGGCCGTTCCCGCTGCTGAACATTCTGCACGTCGAGTCGGCGGCGGTGGTGGCGGGGGTCGCCTTCTTTGCCGCCGGGTGGGCGGCGCTCGGCCGGTTCGACCGGGGCGGCGCATTCGGGCGCGTGCTCGGGGGGCAGCTCGCCGCGCTGGCGGTTCCGTGGGCGCTCCTCACCGTCACGCTCCTGTGGACGCCGAACTGCGGCTATGCGCAGGGGGTGATGTTCTTCGTGCTCTTCGCCGGGGGCAGCGTCGTGCTGGCCGTGGCGCTCGCCTATGCGCTCGCCGGGACGCGCCGGCGGCGGAAAAAGGCGATCTTCACGCTCGTCGGCCTCGCGGTCCTTGTGCTCACGCCGCTCTACGACCTCGGGCTGCACCCGCAGTTTTATCACTATAATCACCTCTTCGGCGGCGTCCTCGGGCCGATCTACGACGAGGAACTGGCGATCCGCCCCGGCCTGTTCGTCTTTCGCGGGCTCTCGATGCTGTGGGCGGGGCTGCTCTTCGGCGCCGGGCGGTGGCTGCGGACGCGGCGCGACGGGCGCGGGAGACGGGCGCTCAGCGCTTCGGCGATGCCGGCGATGCTCATCGGGCTGTGCTATCTCTTTCCGGGGCCGCTCGGGATCAACACGCCGGAGGGCTACCTTCAGCGGGCGCTCGGCGGCGCGCTTCACACGGCGCACTTCGACCTCTATTATGCGCCCGGCTCGATCGACGCCGACGACCTCGCGGCGCTGGCCGAGGAGCACGAATACCGGTATGCGCGGCTGGCCGAACGGCTCGGCGCCGAACCTCGCGGGCGCGTCGCGAGCTACCTCTATCCCGACGCCGACACGAAGGCGCGGCTCATCGGTGCGCGGCGCACGAACGTCGCGCCGGTGTGGCTCCGACGCCCGCAGACCCACGTCCTCCTCGAAGACTTCGACGCCGTCTTCGCGCACGAGCTGGCCCACGTCTTCTCCCGTCCGTTCGGCCTCCCGGTGATCCGCGCGTCGCTTTCGGTGGGGCTCGTGGAGGGGTTTGCCGTGGCGATGGAGCCGCCCGACGGTCTGCCCACGCCGCACGAACAGGTGCTCTCGGCGGCGCTCCACCGCACGGGCGGCGACCTCTCGGCGCTCACGCTCGCCGACGACCTCGCCCCGCGTCTCTCGCCGCTCGGATTCTGGACGGGCCGGAGCGCCGTCTCGTACACCACCATGGGCTCGTTCGTCGGATACCTCCTCGAAGCCTATGGCGCGGAGCGCTTCGAGCGGGTCTATGCGCGCGCCGACTTCGAGGCGGTCTATGGCCGCACGGCGCGGGCGCTCGCCGGGGAATGGCAGGCGTTTCTGACGCGGCTGCCGGTGGTGTCGCGCGCGGCGGCTCCGCTGGCCGAGGCCCGTTTCGCCGTGCCGTCGCTCTTCGAAAAGCGATGCCCGCACTACGTGCCCGTCTATCGCCGCCGGTACCGGGAAGGCGTGAAGGCGCTCGCCGGCGGCGACACGACGCGGGCGCTGGCGAAGCTCGACGACGCCCTCGCCCGCCGCCCGGACTACCTGCCCGCCCTCGACGTGTGGGCCGTGGTCATGCTCGCCCGGAACGCGCCGGAAGCCGTGACCGCCCGCCTCGACACGATGGCCGTAGCGCGGCGCGTGCCCGCCCTCGCCCTGCGCCTCGGCGACGCCTATGCGATGACGGCGCGGCCCGACTCCGCCCGCGCGCGATACGAGGCGGCATACCGGGGCCTGCCTCTCTACGCCCACGAAGCCGCCGCCGGCCTGGTCCTCCGGAAATCCCTTGCCGAATACCCCGGAGTTGTGCGAATATTGGTCGCGCCCGATTCGGCGGCGCGGCAGGCCGAGCGGCTCTCGGCGTGGGCCGGGCGCATGCCCGCCGCCCGTGTGATGGAGGCGCTTCGGTGGGAGGCGGCGGGCCG
>NZ_JBWOPL010000011.1:0-59429 GCF_056451265.1 Rhodocaloribacter sp.
CTGCGCGCCGTGCCGCTCGCGCCGGGGCCGGGGGTGGCGCACGCCGGCACTGCGCCGCTCGACACCGACGGCGAGGCGGATCGCGGCGACGGGCTCGCAGCGGTGGCCGAGGACGGCGACCCCGGCGCGCTGGCGCACGCGCTGGCTCTCGACCCCGCGGCGACCGGCGCCGCTTTCCTCGTGCCCGACGGCGCCGAGGCCCCCGGACCGCTCACCCCCGGCGGCGCGTATACCTTCACCGTCGCCGCCATGCCCGGATCGAGCCTCTCGCTCGCGACGATGTTCGTGCAATCGAACGACCTCTTCGTCGCCCCCGACGAGATGGGCATCGCGCTGTGGGATGAGGCGGGCAATCCCCTCGACGGCGACGTGACCGATCAATTCATGCTGTGGGATGCGGGCACGGAAGTCAATGAGAAACCCGGCTTTGGCAGGGACCAGGCGCCGCGCCAGTCCGGGCCGAACACGGGCGAGGACGAGGGCGGCGTCGTGCGCCTGGTCGACGACGGCTTCACGTATCCGGCGGTGAACGAGATCGTTCGCATCACCGTCACACCCTTGCCGACGATGCCGTTCACGGTGCGCGTCGAGAACGTGTCCGAAGAAGGCACGCTCGTCACCTCGACGGGGCAGATGCTCGCCGTGCCGCTCGCGCCGGGGCCGTGGGTGGTGCACGCCGGCAATGCGCCGCTCTTCACCGACGGCGAGGCGGATCGCGGCGACGGGCTCGAAGCGGTGGCCGAGGACGGCGACCCCGGCGCGCTCGCGGGCTGGCTCGCGGGTAAGGCGGGCTATGAGAGCGGGGCCTTCACGACGCCCGTGGGCATGAACGACCCCGCCGCCATCGGACCCGGCGGCGCGTACGAGTTCACCTTCGACGCCGCTCCCGGCACAAGCCTCTCGCTCGCGACGATGTTCGTGCAGTCGAACGACCTCTTCTATGCGCCCGACGAAAACGGCATCGCGCTGTGGGATGAGGCGGGCAACCCCGTCGACGGCGACATGACGGACCGGTTCATGCTGTGGGATGCGGGCACGGAGGTCAACGAGGAGCCGGGCGAAGGCGCGAATCAGGCGCCGCGCCAGTCCGGGCCGAACACGGGCGAGGACGAGGGCGGCGTCGTGCGCCTGGTCGATGACGGCTTCACGTATCCTCCCACGGACGCCGTCATCCGCGTCACCGTCACGGCGGTCGTCACCGGCATCGAAGAGGCGGGGGCGGAAACTCTGCCGGATCGGTTCGCGCTTCGGCAGAATTACCCCAACCCCTTCAATCCCGAGACGGTCATCCCGTTCGAGCTTCGGGAGCCGGGCATCGTCTCGCTGAGCGTGTACAACGTGCTCGGGCAGAAGGTGGCGGACCTCGCGCAGGGGGCGCGTCCGGCGGGCGCATACACGGTGACGTGGCAGGGCCGCGACCAGAACGGCCAGGCCGTGGCGACCGGCGTGTATTTCTACCGCCTCACGGTTGGCGGCGCGAGCGTGACCCGGCAGATGGTGTTGCTCCGCTGAGGCGGCGCACCCCCGCTCCGGAAATCCCGAAAACATGGAACAAGCCCCGGCGTCCGCGTTAGAAGCGGCGTCGGGGTTTGGTCGCTGTATGGGTCGTTCGCCCCGGCTCGTGTCTCGGACAGGGGACCCCCCCACCCATCGCTCGGGCGTTTCATGCGCACCTGGTATCGAAATCTGGATTACGTCGCGCTTTTTCTCTGGATGGCCCTCGTTGCGGTCGGGCTTACGGCGATCTATAGCACCACGCACGGCCCGGCCTCGGAGTTTTTGCTCGAGAGCGTGCAGAAGAACTTCGAGCGTCAGATGGTGTGGGCCGGGATCAGCCTTTTCGGCATCGTCGTGGCGCTTTTGTTGCCCGTCCCGTTTTATCAGAAAGCCGCCTACCCGATCTATGCGCTGACGGTGCTTTTGCTGGTGGCGGCGCTCGTGGCCGGGCGCGAGGTCAACGGGGCGAAGTCGTGGTTGTACCTCGGGCCTATCGGACTTCAGGTCTCGGAGCTGGCAAAGGTGGGGACGGTGCTGGCCGTGGCGCAACTGCTCTCGTCGCGGCGGACGCAGACGCACAACGTGCGGTATGCCCTGTTTGCGGTGGCGCTCGTCGCGCTGCCCGCCGCGCTCATCGTGCTTCAGAACGACATGGGGACGGCGCTCGTCTTTTTCGGCCTCATGCCGATCTTGCTGTACTGGAGTGGGTTGCCGCTTCACACGCTCGTGCTCATGACCTCTCCGGCCCTCGCGGCCTATCTCGCCATCGTCTACTGGCCCGCCGCGATCGCCTTCGCGGTGCTCTTCACCCTGGGCATGCACTGGCAGATGCGCGAGCGGTACGTGACGGCGCTCGCGGCGCTGTTCACCGGCGGAACCGTCGCCGCCGTGTCGCTGGCGCTGACGAAAGTTTTGCAACCCTATCAGGTGGCGCGCATCCTCTCGTTCACGAACCCGGAAGCGAAGGAATTCCGGGACAACGTCGGGTTTCACCTCGTGCAGTCGAAGGCTGCCATCGGGTCGGGCGGATTGCTGGGCAAGGGGTTCATGGAGGGCACGCAGACGCAGGGCGCGTACGTGCCGGAGCAATCGACCGACTTCATTTTCAGCGTCATCGGGGAGGAGTGGGGCTTCATCGGGGCGATGGTCGTGCTGACCCTCTTCGCGCTGTTTCTCATCCGCCTCGTCGTGCTCGGCACGCAGATCAAGCATCCTTTCGGTGTGATGGTGGCCTCGGGGGCGGTCGGCATCTATCTCATCCACATCTTCATCAACGTCGGGATGGCGACGGGCTTGCTCCCGGTGATCGGCATCCCGCTGCCTTTCCTCTCGTACGGCGGCTCCGCGCTGCTGGCGAACACGGCTATGTTTGCCATCGCCCTGACGCTTCACATGCGGCGCGATGATTTCTCCATCTACGGATACTGACGCCCTTTTCCGGGCCGAAGCCGCGCGTCTGCTCGAAATCGCGCCCGCGCTCTTTCGCCGCGCCCTTCGCACCGGCGGCGCGTGGGCGGACCTCTTCGCCGAGCGCACCGTGCATCATCGCCTTTCGATGCGGGGAACAGCCTCGGGCGGGCGCGTGCGTTTCGGGAAGCCGGTCGTCGCGGCGGATCTCGTGGCCGGGACGGGGTTGCGCGTGGCGCGTGGCGCGGCGTTCGGGTATGCGTCGACGGAGACGGGCGAGCCGGCGGCGTGGCGCGCGATGGCCGAAGCCGCCGCCGCGCGCCTGAAGCCGGGTGCGGCGCGCGCGGAATGCGTCCCGTGCGAGATGCCGGATCTGCCGGACCTGCCGCCCGACGCGCCCGACGTCGTCGCCGTCTCGGAAAAGGCGGCCCTCCTCGAAGCCGCCCTCGAAGCGGCTTTCGCCCTCGACGACCGGGTGGTGAGCGTCTCGGCGGCCTACCACGACCGGACGCGGCGCACGGTCGTCTGCGCTTCGGAAGGCCATGCCTCGGCGACGGCGACGATGCTTCTCGGCCTTCGGGTGGAGGTGACGATGGCCGCGGCGGGACGAAGCGTGAGGGCCTTTGCCGTGACCGGCGGCGCGTACGGCTTCGGGCATTTCTTTGCGCATCCGGCGGAGGCGACGGCGCGTGAGGCCGTCGAGCGGGCGCGGAGGCTCCTCGATGCGCGGTCCCTCGCGCACGGCGCGATGCCGGTGGTGCTGGCGGGCGGATGGGGAGGCGTCTGGCTTCACGAAGCCGCCGGGCATCTCCTCGAAGCCGACCTCGTGGCGGCGGGCGCCTCGCCGTGGGGCGGACGCCTCGGCGAGACCGTGGCGGCTTCGTGCGTCACGCTCGCCGACGACGCCGCGCGGACGGGCGGGCGCGGCTCCGCACCCTTCGACGACGAAGGCACGCCCACGGCGCGGACGACGCTCGTCGAAGCCGGCGTGCTCCGGAGCTTTCTCACCGACCGACGGCACGCGGAACGCCTCGGCCTTCCGCGCACGGGCAACGCCCGCCGGCAAGATTACCGCCACGCCCCCGCGCCCCGCATGACGAACCTGACGCTGGCTCCCGGCGAGGCTTCGCCCGAGGAACTCATCGCCGGCGTCCGGGACGGGCTCTACGTGCGGACCGCCGGCAGCGGCGTCGTGCGGCCCGGAGAAGACCGCTTCTCGTTCGAAGTGATCGAAGGCCGGCGCATCGAGCGGGGACGGCTCACCCACCCCGTCGCCGACGTGCGGCTCGAAGGGGCGGCGACGGGCGCGCTCGCGGGCATCGCCGCCGTCGGGAACGACTTCCGCCTCGACACCGCGCGCGGCGTGTGCGAGAAGGACGGGCAAAGCGTCCCCGTCTCGGTCGGTATGCCGACGGTGCTCCTGGACGGGCTGACCGTCAGGGGCACGTAACGTTTGGAGGCGCAACCGCCCCGAAAGACGGCGAGCGCGGGGAGCCCCGGATTTTTCACGGAATTCGTCGGGCGAGCGATGGCGGCGGGCTCGTCTTTGCCAAGAAGGGAGTATCTTGCGCATCCCGCTTCGGGAAGCGTCGCGTCCGGCCCGGTTTCGCACGCGCGCCCCGTCCTGTGAAACCAAACGCCCGCGCATCGATGGAAGCGTACCTCGAAGAGCACCTCCGCGCCGTACTCGCCGACATGGGCGGTGTGCCGGACGACTTCGCCATCGCGTTCGAGAAGCCGAACAACCCCGAGCACGGCGACCTCGCCACGAACGTTGCGCTTCGGCTGGCGCGGCATTTCCGCCGCGCCCCGCGTCAGATCGCCGAGGAGATCGCCGCGCGTCTGACCGAGCGCGTGGATCCCGGGCGCGTGGCCGCCGTGGAGGTGGCCGGGCCGGGCTTTCTCAACTTCCGCTTCGCCGGAACCTACCTCACCGACCGCCTCGCCGACCTCCTGGCCGCCGGAGAAGACTACGGAAAGACCGATGAGGGGCGCGGCCGCCGCGCGCTCGTCGAGTTCGTCAGCGCCAATCCGACGGGGCCGCTCACGGTGGGTCACGGGCGCAACGCCGTCCTCGGAGACACCGTCGCCAACCTGCTCGAATGGACGGGATGGGCCGTCACGCGCGAATACTATTTCAACGATGCCGGGCGGCAGATGCGCGTCCTCGGCGAGAGCGTGCGCGCCCGCTACCGGGCCCTCGTCGATCCCGACCTGCCCGTGAAGCGGATCAAACGCGGCGAGGACGACTTCGTGGAGGTCCCCGAGTCGTTCCCGGACGACGGCTACCTCGGCGACTACATCATCGCCATCGCCGAGGCGCTCTATGCCGAGCACGGCGCTTCCCTCTCGGAGGAGGACGTGGAGCCGTTCAAAAAAGCCGCCGAGGAGGTCATCTTCGCCGACATCGCGGCCACGCTCCGGCGCCTCGGCATCGAGATGGACACCTTTTTCAACGAACACACGCTCTACGAGAACGGCAAGGTGTGGGCGGTCGTCGAGGCGCTCCGGGAGAAAGGGTACGTGTATGAGAAAGACGGCGCGGTGTGGTTCAAAACGACCGCGCTCGGCAAGGATCAGGACACCGTGCTCATCAAATCGAGCGGCGAGCCGACGTATCGCCTGCCCGACATCGCGTACCACGTCGACAAGTTCGAACGCGGCTTCGACCGGATGATCGACGTCTTCGGGGCGGACCACATCGCCACGTATCCGGACGTGCTGGCGGCCGTGCGCCTGCTCGGATACGATGCGGACCGGGTGGAGGTGATCCTCTATCAGTTCGTGACGCTCGTGCGCGGCGGCGCGCCGGTGAAGATGTCTACCCGGAAGGCCACGTACGTCACGCTCGACGAGCTCATGGACGAGGTGGGCGAGGACGTGACGCGCTTTTTCTTCCTCATGCGCTCGCCCCACACGCACCTCGAGTTCGACCTCGACCTGGCGAAGGAGGCGAGCGAGAAGAACCCGGTGTTTTATCTTCAGTACGCCCACGCCCGCATCTGTTCGATCCTGCGGAAGGCGGAGGAGGTGGGCTTCACGTTCGGGGAGACGCCGGACCTGAGCCTGCTCCGGCACGAGGCCGAGACGGGCCTGATGAAGACGCTCTTCGAACTGCCGGAGGTGCTCCGTCGGGCGGCCGCGGCGAAAGAGCCGCATCGCGTGGCGAACTACCTCCGCGAGGTGGCCGTCGCCTTTACGCAGTTTTACGGGCATTGCCGCATCATCGGTGAGGAGCGGGCGCTGGCGACGGCGCGGATGCACCTGGCGCAGGCGGCGCGGCACGTCCTCCGCAACGGCCTGACGGTGCTGGGCATCTCCGCCCCCGAACGCATGTGACCCGCCGGGCGCCCGAGCCACACGACGCCGCGCCTCCGATCTCCCCCGCATCCCATGAGTTTTTTCGTCCGGATCAAACAACTCGCCTCGGAGACCGCCGTCTACGGGGTCGCCTCCATCGTGGGCCGGATGATCGGGTATGCGCTCTTCCCGGTGTATTCGCACGTCTTCCTCCCGGATGAATACGGCATCGTCTCGGTAGTGTATACCGCGTTCATTTTTCTGAACGTGCTCTATCAGTACGGGATGGAGGCGGCGTACATGAAGTTTGCGGCGGACCGAGCGCCGGAGGAGCGGGGGACGACCTTCAGCACGGCGATGGGGTCGCTCTTCGGCACGTCGGTGATGCTTTCGGCGGCGATGCTCGTGGCGCGCCGTCCGGTGGGAGCGGTCGTCGGGCTGGAGGCGGACTGGCTGTTTCTGCTCTATTATGCCGCGCTCATCCTCGTGCTCGACACGCTGGCGGTGGTGCCTTTCGCCGAACTGCGCCTGCAGAACCGTCCCTGGCGTTTCGCCTCGATACGGCTTACGAGCGCCGTCGTCAACGTGGGGATGAACCTGTGGCTCATCTTTGGCCTGCGCATGGGGATCGAGGCCGTCTTCCTCGCCAACGTGGTCTCTTCGGCGACGGCGCTCCTTTTGCTCGCGCCCACGTTCGTCGGTTCGCTTCGCCTGCGCTTCGACCGGGTCCTGTGGCGGCGGATGCTCGGTTTCGCGCTGCCGTTCGTGCCGGGCGGGCTGGGCTATGCCGTCACCGAGCGGGTCAACATCTTCTTCCTCGAAAGCATGCCGCCGCACCGGGTGCTGGCGCTCTATGGCGACCGCCTGTCGCCGGAGACGCTCGCGGCCCTTGCCGCCGCCCCGGAAGGCGCCTACGGCGACTACGTGGTGGGGGTCTTCAGCGGTTGCCTGAAGCTGGCCGTCTTCATGATGCTCGTGACGCAGATGTTCCGGTATGCGTGGCAGCCGTTCTTCCTTCAGCACGCCCGCGACCCCGACGCCCGCCCGCTCTTCGCCCGCGTCTTCACGCTCTATACGGCGGTGGGCCTGTTCGTCTTCCTCGGCGTCTCGTTCTTTGCGCAGGAGCTGGTGGCGTTTCCGCTTCCGGGCGGGCGAAGGCTGGTGGCCGAGAGTTACTGGCTCGGATTGTTCATCGTGCCGCCCGCCCTGCTCGGCTATGTGTTTCAGGGGTGGTACTACAACTTCTCGGCGGGGGCGTACATCGAGAAACGGACGAAGTATTTCATCCACTGCACGGCGGCGGGCAGCGCGGCGGCGGTGGGGCTGAACCTGTGGCTGGTGCCCCGGTACGGGATGCTCGCCGCCGTCTGGGCCACCACGCTCTCGTACGCGATCATGGCCCTCATGCTGTATTTCATCGTGCGGCGCTTCTATCCGACGCCGTACGCCTGGCGTCCGGTGCTCGGCATGGGCGCGCTCGCGGCGACGATCTTCTTCCTCTGGGACGCCGTGCCCGCGCTCCGGCACTGGTGGGCGGAGGCGCTGTTGCTCGGCGGGTATCTCGTCGGGTTGCTCGCGCTCCGGATCGTCTCGCCGGAGGCGGCGCGGCGGGTGTTCACTCGATCCGCTCGACGCGCATGACGCGGAGATGCGCGAAAGGCCGACTGTTCCAGTCGTCTTTGTAGAGCCGTCCCGTGATGCGGTACCGGTACGACACCGAGAGCTTCGGCGCGGGCTGTTCATCGAAGGTGAGGATGTACAGGTTGTGCTCCGGAGTCTCGAGCATGAGGGCCGTGAACGGCACGTTGCCCCGGCGGCTGACGCTGCCCTCGACGGTGATGACCTCGCCGGGCGGCGGAGCCGTGGCGGCGCATCCGGCAAACAGCGCGAGAACCGGAACGGCAAGCGTGAGACGGAAGAGAAAAGACATCGCTTTCATGAGAAAAGAGGATGGGCGAAGGTGTGCGAAACGTCGGCCCCGGCACGCGCACGAAAACCGTGCGAGCGGCGGCGCTTTTGAAAGACGAGGCGAACTTCGTGCCTGAAACTAAATGATCCCTCCGGCCCGACGATACCGGTAAAATGGGGGAACGTCGGGAACGGGAATGATTTGTGCCTGTTTCTCTGAACTAAGATTTTTTTGATTTGCCACAGATTCCGGAACGACGGCGGCCTCGGCCCGCGACCTGCCGGGAGGATTCCTCCCTTCCCGGCGCTATCGTCACCCGCTCACGCATTCACAGGTGTCCATTGATGAAATATGCCGCCGCTTCGCTACTGCTGACGCTCTGCTTGTGCGCGCCCGCTCTGGCTCAGACGCCGGTGCAGGGACGCGCTCTACAGGCCCTCACCCGCCCTTCCGACGGGCAGGGACCGGCGCGACCGGTGCACATCACGGATGACCTCGTGTCCTCGCCGGAAGGGCAGGAGGCCCTGCGCGCCTTTCATGCGGCCAAAGCCGCCGGGCTGCTCCCCCGCCGCAAAACCACCGCCTCGACGTGCACCATCGGCGAGACGAAGAGCTTCAACGTGCTTACGAACCTGCTCTCCTCCGGCTCGACGTGGGTGGCGAAAGACTTCCAGTGTCAGGCCGCCAACGCCATCGCCAACGTGTGGGTGGAGACGAGCCAGCTCGGCGTGGTCCCGGAAGACGACATCGCGGCGCTCGACGATGCGCTCCTGACGAGCACCCCCGAAGGCTCCTTTAATCCCGACCAGGGCATCATCGCCAACGACAACGAGGTCTTCGGCGCTCCGCCCAACTTCGACGGCGACGGCATCACGGACGTGCTCATCTATGACGTGGACGAGGGGCCGGACGCCGAGGACGGCGTCTTCGTGCTCGGCTTTTTCTCCCCTGCGGACATCAACCCGAATGCGCCCCCGGGAACCGGCAATCAGGCCGACATCCTCTATCTCGACACCGACCCGCTCATCACCGATCCCGGTCGCTTCGGGCGCGACCAGAGCTTCGTTCAGATCACGGCGGCGCACGAGTATCAACACCTCATCCACGCCAACTACGACCTCCTCGAATCCTCTTTCGTGAACGAGGCACAGTCCGAGTGGGCCGAGTACATGAACGGCTATCAGGGACGCTTCATCACGTATCTCAACGACCCTGCCGAGCATAACCGCTCCTTCTTCAACTTCGATGACGGGGGCGGCCTCATCGACCGGCAGCGGGGCAGCCTGTTCCATAACTATCTGGCCGAACAGAAAGGCGTGCTCATGACCGGCTCGATCACGCGCGATCCGGGGCGCAATCAGGTCGGCTATGAAGATGTGTTCGGTGCGGCCGCATTGAAGGACCTCGTGGCGGATTTTCATACGGCCAATTATCTGAACGATCCTTCCCTCGATCCGCGTTTCGGCTATCAACGCGACAAGCTTCAGGGGATTCGGGCCACGCCGGCAGCGGTGGTGGACGGGCGTTCGGCGAATGAGACGCCTCCGGTGCAGTTCTCGTTGAACAAGGGCGGTGTGCGGTACCTGGCATGGGATGATGTGGGGGACTTCACGCTGAACGTGGACGCGGTCGACGACGGCACGGCGAGTATCGGGACGCTGCGTTCGTGGCTGCGCCCGCGCGTGGTGCTCGAACGCACCGACGGCACGGTCGAGGTCGTCTCGGCGCCGGCGCAGGCCGAAGCGCACACCTTCACCGGCCCCTTCGCGCGCGTGACGCTCATCGTGCCGCATATCGAACTGGGCGACATCGCCGCGCCGGTGCTCTTCTCGTACTCCGCCTCGTGGACGGCCTCGAGTGCGGGCCTGACGACCGTCGCCTTCCAGTTCGATGACGGCAACATCCATGCGAACGACGCCAACGGCAACGGACAACTGTTCTTCAGCGGAGCCGACGCCGACGGCGCGTTCGCCAACCGGTTCCTCGTGCCCGAAGGCGCCGTCGCGCTCGACAAGGTGTGGATCGCACCCTTCTTCGACAACCAGTTCTCCGGCTCGACGCAGCCCCCCGGCGCTCCCCGCGACGTGGCCGTGACCGTCTGGAGCGACGACGCCGGCCTCCCCGGCGACGAACTCTTCTCGACCGACGTGAACCTGGGGACGGGCTATTTCGCCATCGACCTCTCGTGCGACCTGAGCGACCCGTGTCCCATCACGAATTTTTTCGAGGTGGATCTCTCCGCGCACGCCAACGAGCTTTCGGATCTGCCGCCGGTGATCCACGTGGGGTACAAGGAGACGGGCACGGACACGAACTATCTGGTCGTCGCGCCTTCCGAGTACACCGTCGAGAACGTGTCGGCCATCGTGCTCTCGAACGGCGCGTGGACGCCGCTGTGGAATATCGGCCTGTCGAACGGGGCGGACCTGACGAACGCCTCGATCCCCATCCGCGCCGAGTTTCTCGTGGATACGGCCACGCCCGTGGAGGCGGCGGACGAGCTGCCGGCACGCGTGACGCTCGAGGCGAACTATCCGAACCCCTTCAACCCCGTCACCACGATCGCGTACGGCCTCGACCGCGCCGCCGAGGTGCGGCTGGCGGTGTACGACGTGCTGGGCCGCCACGTGGCCACGCTCGTCGACGGGCTGATGCCCGCGGGTCGGCACGCCGCCGTGTTCGACGCCGCCGGACAGGCGAGCGGCCTGTATTTCTATACGCTGGAGACCCCTGCCCGGAAGCTGACGCGGACGATGCTCTTGCTCAAATGATCGGCTCCTTGCCGTCGGCGTGCGCCGGCGACGGAACGACTCCCAACCCCCTGCTCCCGTGAAGTGGATCTCGACGCTTTTTCTGTGGACCCTCGTGGCCGTGGCGGGGGCGCAGCCCGGCCCGCACCCCGGCCCGCACTCCTATTGCGGCGTCGATCACGCGGCGGCGTTCTCGGGCGCGCAGGCGTTCGTGAAGGCGCGCGCCGGGGGGCGGCTGCCCGTCGCGCGGAAGAGCCTCTCTCCTCCCGAGATCGGCGACACGCGCACGTTCAACGTCTCCGAAGGAACCTGGGAAGCGCGCACCTTCACGCTGAAGGACAAGACCGACGCCTATTACCTGTGGGTCGAGAACGGCGAACTGGCGAACGGGCACGTCTCCGACGGTGAGATCGAGGCGCTCCGCTCGGCCATGTTCGAAGAGACGCCCCCGGCCTCCTTCGACCCCGACGCGGGCATCCTGGCAAACGACCACGCCGTCTTCGGCGCGCCCCCCGACTACGACGGCGACGGCCTCGTCGACATCCTCCTCTACGACATCGGCAATGCGGGCACGCTCGGCTACGTCTCCGGCGCGGATCTCGACCCGGACGCGCCCCCCGGCGTGGGCAATCAGGCCGACGTGCTCTACCTCGACGCCAACGAGGGCACGCGCGACATCACCACGCTCTCGGTCATCGCCGCGCACGAGTACACCCACCTCATTCATTTCAATTACGGGTTCGACAAGTTCACCTTCATCTCCGAAGGACTGGCCGAGTATGCGATGGTGATGAACGGCTATTTCTGGCGCGGCATCGACTATCTGAGCATCACCAGTGAGTATGCCCTGCCGCTCTTCGAATGGCGGGACGGCGGCGGGCCTGCCGCGCGCGACTATCAGCGGGGCGGGCTTTTCTTCACGTACATCGCCGCCCGCGTCGGGCCGCTCGCCACCGGCTCGATGGTGCGCACTCCCGCCGACCGGAAGGGCTCGGCGGGGCTCGACGACGTCCTCAGGGCGGAGGGACTCTCGCTCGCAGAGATCGTCGAGGGCTTTCACCTTGCCAACTACCTCAATGACGTCAACGTCGACGCGCGGTACGGCTATCCGATGCCGGAACGGCAGGGACTCCACGCGCCGCCTTCCCGGGTGATCAACGGACAGTTCAGCTTCAAATCGAAAAAAGACACCACCGAAGTGCAGGGCGGGTCGGTGCAGTACGTCGCATGGGAGCATGTGGCCGACTTCGTGCTCTCGGCGGACGCCGTCGGCGCGGACGTGCTGTTGCCGACGCTCCGGGCGCGGCTCCGCATGCAGGTCGTCCTCGAAGCGGAGGACGGGACGGTCGCGGTCGAAAGCATCGAGCCGGGAGCGGCGTTCCGGCTCTTCCGAGGCGCGTTCGACCGGGTGACGCTCATGACGGCGCACGTGGAGCCGGAGGTCGTCGTCACGAAGGTGGGATACGAGGCGGACTGGAGCGCGGAGGCGACGCCCGTCGAAGAGGCCGAGACGCTCCCGGCCCGCGCGACGCTCGAAGCCAACTACCCGAACCCGTTCAATCCGGCGACGACCATCGCGTTCAACCTGCCGACGGCGGGTCCGGCGCGCCTCACCGTGTACGACGCGCTCGGACGCCTCGTGGCGGCGCCGGCGGACGGGGTGTTTCCGGCCGGCCGTCACACGGTCGTCTTCGATGCCGAAGGGCTGGCCGGCGGGCTGTACCTCTATCGCCTGGAGACCTCCGGCCGCACGCTCGCGCGGACCATGCTCCTGCTCAAATGACGATTTTTTTTCTCCGGACGTTTGCGCTTGAAAATGCGGCTCCGCTAACTTGGCGCGGACGCCGGAGCCGCGAGAGCATCCGGCGGAGTGTAGGGATCGCGTAAACCGAAGAAGGGATGAGCCGGATCATCAGGACGGGATCGACGCCGGCCAAGCGCCGCCACGCCTACATGCGCTCGTGCGCCGAAGTGCTGCGTCTGCTCGCACAACGCCCGCGCATCGACGATGAAGCCAGGGACATGCTGGCGTTCCTCGTCTTCAACCTGCGCGACATCTATCGCACCATCGACGAGAGCGCGCACGCCTGGGACGAACGGAACTACTGGAAAAAAGCTGAAGCGCTCCGTGAGAAGTGGCGGTGGACGCGCACCGCCGCCGACCGGCTGGAAGCGCTGATCCATGCCGAGCGATGGAACGACGCGCCCGAAATGCTCCTCTCGCTCGTCCCGCATTTCCAGGGGGTCACCGTCACGAGCATCACCCGTGACGCCGACTGGTGGTGCGGCGCGCACCGGGCGCTGCAACGCCGGGCACAGAAGAAACAGGCCTGACCCTCGTTCGACCGCTCCCCCAAACGTTTCCGCGCACCCGTGAGAGCGGCGACATACCCTTGCGTGGGAGGCCCGCATCTCTCATGGGTGCGCGTGAAACGATCTCATGCGCGACCAGGGAACCGGCTGCGCGATTATGAACGCCAGGGCCACGACCAGCGTCGAGCGCCGTTGCTTTTCGTCTGGTCTTCTTCCGGCGATGAAGGAGCGTTTGCCGGAGCCGTCTCGTTCCTGTCGGAAGCCGTCGTCGAAGACTCGTCCTCCACGGTCGGCATGGGGATGGTCAGGGTGGGCATTACCTCGGAGGTCGGCTTTTCGTCCGAAGCGGGTGCGTCCGAAGCGGGTTCATTCGGTTCGGCGGCGGTGGGCCACATCGTCCCGGCGTTCGGTTCGTCGGACCGGGACATCTCGTGCGCGGCGGTTTCGGGTCCGTCTGCGTGGTCGTGCCGGGTGGTCTCTTCGGTCGTATCGGGGAGGCCGTCGTGCCAGAGCATTTCCTCCGGGGATGCGTCCGCGTGGTCGTGCCGGGCGGTCTCTTCGGTCGTGTCGGCGGCAGGGTCGTCTCGGTGCATCTCGACGTTCGGCACGTCCGTTCGGAACGTCTCGTACGCGACGGTTTCGGGTCCGTCCACGTCGTCGTTCCACGTCGTCTCGGCAGGCGTTTCGGGAGCGTCCTCGGGCGAGGTCGTGGCGGCGTCGTTGGCGCTCGCAGACGGAGCTTCTGCGGCAAGCGTCGCCGGGGGCCTGACGTACCGTCCGAGCGCGCGCGCCATGGCTTGCGGTCCGGCGGTGACGATCGAGACGTACTCGTCGAGCGAGAGCAGGGGGGGCGCCTCCGTGGGGCGGGTCGGAGGGGCGCTCGCGTGGTCGGAGGAACGGGGGCGACCGGGACGAGCGGCCGACCACGGAGTCGATGCGGAAGGATTGGGCATCATGTTCTATCGTCAGTTAAACAGGCTGTGAGGATGAAGGCGGTGAACAAAATGTTGCCTGATCCGTCAACGTTGTCCTTCATCCGGGGTGAGGGTCAAGGCCCGTCCGGTTCATCCGAAAGCTTTTGTGAGGATCTCGGGGAAATAAGAGACCGGTTGCCTCCGAAGGATCGGCTTGTCCGGCGTATAGTTTAATTTGGGCGTAAAATCGCAGGTGCGAGCGGGGGGAAGGCCGGGAGCGGCCGTGAAGACATCGAGGCCTGCCGAAGCAGACAAAGGGATATGATGCAGCCCGACATAAAGCCGGAACCCGGCGTTTTTCTGATTGCGCCGCCGATGTTGTCCGACCCGAACTTCCGGCGGACGGTGGTGCTATTGTGTGAGCACAATCCCGAGGGCAGCTTTGGCCTGATCCTCAACCGCCCCCTCTCGCTTCAGCTGGGAGAAGTGCTTGACGGGGTCGACGCCTATGCCGATCCGCTTTTCTTCGGAGGGCCGGTGCAGCCGAACACGCTCCACTTCCTCCACCGCTACGGAGACCTCGTGCCCGGCGCCGTCAGCGTCGGCGACGGGGTGGCGTGGGGCGGCGATTTCGAAGTGATGAAGACGCTCATCGAAGCCGAAAGGCCCACCGCGCGAGACCTCCGCTTCTTCCTCGGATACGCCGGGTGGTCGCCCGGACAACTCGACGAGGAGATCCGGCAGGGCGGGTGGTTCCTCTCCGAAGCGCTCGGCGAAGACGTCTTTTCGGAAGCGCCGGATCGCCTGTGGCGCTCGGTGCTCCGAAAGAAAGGCGGCGACTATGCAATCCTCGCCAACTTCCCGGACGATCCGCGCCTGAACTGAACGGGGCGTTTTCGGAGCATGGCGGGTCGGGCCGGATCATCTTTTCGGTACGTTCTTACATTGAGAGACCGATCTCCGGGTCGTGTGCGGCGGCCTCCGAGCGTTTGCCTGCGTGCGCATCGAGGCCCGCGACGGCGCCCGGAGGAGACCGTTTCCCGGCATATGTTCACCATCGTTTCGACGCTCATGAAACCGCAAGCATTACCGATCCCGGAGCACTTCGACCCCGGCGCGGTGGGCGCGGTGTGGCGGGTGGCCTATCAGGAGCGGGCCGCCGAGGCGCGCGCCTGGGCCGAGCGGCACGGCATTCCCCCGGCGAGCGAGGACGCTTTCCGCATCGCCCTCGTGCTCATCGATGTGCAGAATACGTTTTGCATCCCCGGCTTCGAGCTCTTCGTCGGCGGAAGCACGGGCACGGCGGCGGTGGACGACAACCGGCGGCTGTGCGCGTTCCTTTATCGCAACCTGCACCGCATCACGCGCATCACGGCGACGATGGACACCCACCGGGCGATGCAGATCTTCCACAGCCTCTTCTTCGTCGACGAGGCCGGCCGGCACCCCGAGCCGTTCACCGTGATCACGGTCGAGGACGTGACGGCGGGGCGGTGGCGCTTCAATCCCGCCGTCGCGCCTGAACTCGGCATCACGCCCGAGTACGGCCGGCGACACCTCGAACATTACGTGCGCCGCCTCGCCGAGCGTGGGAAATACGCGCTGACCGTGTGGCCGTATCATGCCATGCTCGGCGGCATCGGGCATGCGCTCGTGCCGGCGGTGGAGGAGGCCGTCTTCTTTCACACCGTCGCCCGGTATGCCCGGCCGGAGTTCGTGATGAAGGGCACGCACCCGCTGACGGAGCACTATTCGGCGCTCGCGCCCGAGGTGAACACCGGCCCCGACGGCGAGCGGCTCACGGAGCCGAACGAGGCGCTTGCTCGCCTCATCGAAGCCTTCGACGCGGTGGTCGTCGCGGGGCAGGCCAAAAGCCACTGCGTGGCATGGACCGTCGAGGATCTGCTTCGGGGGTTGCGCGATCCAGCGCTCGCGCGAAAGGTGTATCTCCTCGAAGATTGCACCTCGCCCATCGTCGCGCCCGGCGCGGATTTCACGGAGGCGGCCCGTGCGGCCTTCGAGCGCTTCGCCGGGGCGGGCGTGAACGTCGTCCGATCCACGGACCCGCTCGAAGCGTGGCCGGGCCTCCCGCGCGATCGTTCCCGGAAAACCGCGCCCGCGCAAACCGGGACGACCGGCGCATGAACCGACTTCCCCCTCGAAACCGGAGGCTTCCATGGCGACGACCTGGGTCAACGACGACAACGCGGCGCTGTTCACCGATCTGTATGAACTGACCATGCTCCAGGCGTATGTGCGCGAGGGCATGGACGAGGAAGCCGTCTTCGACCTGTTCGTCCGGCGCCTGAAACACCGGAATTTCCTTCTCGCCTGCGGGCTCGACACCGTGCTCCATTACCTCGAAACGCTCCGCTTCACGCCGGAAGCGCTCGACTACCTCGGCACGCTCGGACTTTTCGGAGACGATTTTCTCGAATACCTCGCGGGCTTCCGTTTCACCGGAGACGTGTACGCCGTCGCCGAAGGCACGCCCGTTTTTGCCGGCGAGCCGCTCCTCGAAGTCGTCGCTCCCATCGGGCAGGCGCAACTCATCGAGACGTTCGCGCTCAACCAGATGACGTTTCAGACGGGCGTGGCGTCGAAGGCGGCGCGTGTGGTGCGGGCCGCCGGGGATCGCGCCGTGGTGGACTTCGGCATGCGGCGGATGCACGGCGGCGACGCGGCGCTCAAGGCGGTGCGCGCCTATCACATCGCCGGGGTGCGGGCGACCTCGAACGTGCTCGGCGGGCGCGTCTTCGGCATGCCGGTCACGGGCACGATGGCGCACAGCTATGTGGAAGCGCACGACCACGAGGAGGACGCTTTCCGGGCCTTCGCCGAATGCTATCCGGAGACGACGCTCCTCGTCGATACGTACGACACGCTCGAAGGCGTCCGCAAGGTGGCGCGTATGGCGCGGGAGATGGGCGAGGCGTTCCGCGTGCGCGCCATCCGGCTCGACTCGGGCGACCTCGCCGCACTCGCCCGCGAAGCCCGGAAGATCCTCGACGACGCCGGGCTCGAACGGGTGCGGATCTTTGCTAGCAGCAGCCTCGACGAATACACCGTCGCCCGACTGCTGGCGCAGGGCGCCCCCATCGACGGCTTCGGGGTGGGCACACGTATGGGCACGATGGCAGATCAGCCCTACCTCGACTCCGCCTATAAGCTCGCGGGCTATGCGGGACGTCCCCGGATGAAACTTGCCGCCGGGAAGATGAACCTCCCGGGGCGAAAACAGGTGTTTCGCCGTTTCGAAGACGGGCGCGCCGCAGGCGACGTCATCGCCCGCGTGGACGAAGAGCTCGACGGGACGCCGTTGCTCGAATGCGTCATGCGCTCCGGGGTGCGGACGGAGGCCGGTCGTCGCTCGCTCGCCGACGCCCGCGCGCGGGCCGAGGCGGGGCTCGCCGCGCTGCCGGAACGTCTCCACGCGCTCGAAGCCGTCGAGCCGTATCCGGTCGAACTGAGCGAGGGGCTCCGCCGGCGGATCGAGGAGGTGCGGCAGACGCTTGCCGGAGAGGAGCGCCCGGCGTGAGGAGGGGGCGGACGTGGATAACATCCACAAAAAAAAGCCCGCCGCGTGGGCAGGCTTTTCGGTGGCGCGGGGCGGACTTGAACCGCCGACCTACGGGTTATGAATCCGTCGCTCTGACCTCCTGAGCTACCGCGCCGATCATGAACCGCCGAAGCTAAACCATTCGCGCGGGCAAAGCAATGTACCACCTGCCGCCGCCGGTGTTTCTACGGTTTTTTCACGGATCACGGGGCGGGCGGAAGGAAGGAGTTCCCGGCGAGGCGGGCGCTTTGATTTGCGTGTGGAATCGTTATCTTTCGCCCGGGTTCCGAAAGGGGAATGTTTGACCGGCAGACGCATATGTGGGATTCGATCATCGGACAAAAGCGTGTGGTGGAGGCGCTCCGGGGGGCGATTGCGCGGGGGCGTGTGGCGCACGCCTACCTCTTTTACGGTCCGGACGGTGTGGGCAAGCGGGCGGTGGCGCTTGCTTTCGCGCAGGCGCTCGAGTGTGAGCGCGGCGGCGACGAAGGCTGCGGCGCGTGCACGCCGTGCCGGAAGGTCCGGCGCATGCTCCATCCGGACGTGCACGTGCTCTTTCCCTACCCGAGCGATGCGGCGACCGAAGACGTGGCCGAGCGTCTGAAACGCCTCGGCGAAAACCCGTACGCCGCCATCGACTTCGTGCGGCGACCCTTCCTCGACGATCCGAAGAAGAAATCGAACAAACAGGCGCTCTATACGGTGGCCCGCATCAACGAGGACCTCCGGCGCGCCATGAGCTTCCGGCCCGTCGAAGGGCGGCACAAGGTGGCCGTGATGACCGACGCCGACCGCCTCCGCACCGAGGCCGCGAATGCCTTCCTCAAGCTCCTCGAAGAGCCGGGGCCGCAGACCCTCTTCATTCTCACCACCAGCCGCCCCGACCTCCTCCCGCCGACGATCCTCTCGCGGTGCCAGCGCTTCCGCTTCGATGCGCTGGGGGCGGAGGATATCGAGGCGGCGCTCATCGCGCGGGAGGCGATGGCGCAGGCGCCTGCCGCCACGCTCGCCCGCATGGCCGACGGCTCGTATGCGCGCGCGCTCGACCTCGCCGAGAACGAAGGGCTCATGGAAAGCCGGAACTTCGTCATCGACTTTTTCCGGCAGGCCTATACGCAGAACGTGGACAAACTGGCCGACCTCATCGAACGGATGGGGCGCATGGGACGGGAGCAGGTCAAGGGGGTGCTCGGGCTGATGCTGCGCTGGATGCGCGACCTCGTGCTCTATCGCGCGATGGGGGACGAGGCGCCGCTCGTCAACGTGGATCAGCGGGAGACCATCGCGCGGTTCTGCACAAACGTGCCGGCTGCCGACCTGGAGGCGATGGTCCGCCTCGTAGAAGAGGCCATCGAACTGGTCGAGCGCAACGTGCACGTGCCGCTGACCATGACGGCCCTGGCGCAGGCGCTCGGACGGGCCATGCGCGGGCCGCACAGCGGACGCCTCTATACCCCGCTTGCGGAGACGGACCCGGCGGTGTGGGCAGCCTGACGAACCTGCGACGTGCGCGGGCTTATAAGAAGCGATCCGTCGGAAGGAAGGCGCATGGGCTTCGGGTCTTCCACCGCGCATTTTTCTCATCGCACACGATGTTCGGATATAGATTATGGCTTGTGGATCAGGTAGTTGCGGAAGCGGCGGCTGCGGAAGCGGCGGCTGCGGAAGCGGTGGCTGCGGAAGCGGTGGCTGCGGAAGCAGCGGAGAACGTGGATGTCCGGCCTTGCACGTCTATGACTGGCTGACCGATCTCGGCATCGGCGGCGCGCCCGTCGTCTACGAGATCGTCGAGGTCGTGTTCAAAGGGGGACGGAAAGGGTTCTATCGAAACGTCCACGGCCTCGAACTTCACACGGGTGATTTCGTCATCGTGGAAGCCGACCGGGGCATCGATTTCGGGACGGTGCACATGGTGGGCGAACTCGTGCGGCTCCGGCTCAAGTCGAAAGGGCTCGATGAGCAGACCCTGTGCCCGAACATCGTGCGGCCCGCCACGCTCGACGACATCGAGCGGTGGGAGGCGAACAAGGAGAAAGAGACGGAGACGTTCCTCGTGGGGCGGCGCGCCATCGACCGGATGAACCTGCCGATGAAGCTCGTCGACGTCGAGTGGCAGTTCGATCACAAGAAGGTCACCTTCTATTTCACCGCAGACCACCGGGTGGATTTTCGCGCGCTCGTGCGCGATCTGGCCAAGCGGTTCCGCACACGGGTCGAACTCCGGCAGATCGGCGCACGCGACGAGGCGGCTCGCATCGGAGGCATCGGCTCGTGCGGGCGTGAGCTATGCTGTTCCACCTGGCTCCAGTCGTTCAAGCCCGTCTCCACGCAGGCGGCCAAGGCGCAGAACCTTCCCCTCAACCCGATGCGCCTCAGCGGTCAGTGTGGGCGGCTCAAGTGCTGCCTCAACTATGAACTGGAGCAGTACATGCAGGCGCTCGCCGCCTTCCCCGGCGTCAACACGCCGGTGGTGACGCCGTACGGACGCGGCACGGTTCAGAAGCTCGACATCTTCAAGGACCTCGTCTGGATCCAGTACGAAGACGGGACGTGGGAAGACCGACCGCTGGAGGAGATACGGGCGCTGGTCGGTGAAAAAGAAACGTCTACGCAGGCGACCGGGGCCAAGCCCGCCGGCGCCCGGCGCAACGCGCCCAAACGCAGCCGACGCCGGGGATCGAACCGACGGCGGGGCGGCAAGCCTCCGCGCCCGGAAGGGTGAGACGCGCGCAGGCGTCAGTCAATCAGGTCGTCGAGGTCGAGGGTGTCGAGCACGTCTTCGGGGCGCGGGCGGATCAGCGCGAGGATGGCGCTGTGCGGGAGGATGAGGTACGGCGCGTCCCGGTACGTGAGCGCGATGGCTTCGCTGCGGAGAAAGAAGGCGAAATCGCCCGGCTGCGCCTGCAGGGGGAGATAACGCGCGGCGTTGCGCGGGGCCCACGGTTCCCGCTCGTCGTATTCCGGGTTGGGCATGAGGTAGCCGGGTCCGACGCGCACCACCCGACCGCTCTGCACCCGGTCCTGATCCGTCACGGTGGCAGGCAGGTACAGCCCCGCCTTCGTCTGACGCTCTCCGTCGTCCGGGGCGATGAGCACCCGGTCGCCTACGATGATCAACTCCTCCATGCGCGTTCGGATAGAATGGTGCGGGCGCGGCCTCTGCGCGCGGGACGTGCCTATAAACCACCGTCGTCGCCGAAGGTTTTGGGGCATGCGCCCGAAGCAAAAAGCGTCCCGGGACCCCAAAAAGAAAACGCACACCCGTGGTGGCGGTTGTGCGTTTCGAGGAGCCTTCTTTCACACGCAGGTGGGATCGGTTCGTGTGAAGAGGCGGGTTGTAGGGTGGGGAGGGAGGATTACAGCATCTGGAAGACGACGAACATGATCAGCCCGACAAGGCCGGCCCCGACCGTCATCGCCCGAATCGCCAGGTCGATACGGTTGTACATAACTGCAAGGTTGGTGGGTTGGTGGGAAAACGCTGCCTGATTTCGGGGGGACCCCAAAGTAACACGGCAGGTGGCATACGCAAGACATGACCCAATCGCAGACACACTAATATAAGATATTCACAACTTATTAACAATGTGAATATCCGGCATCATAAAAAAATATGCACCCCCGATCGGAGGTGCATAACGGGATCGTTCGGGGCGGTTTGACCGTCGGCGGGTGAGCGCGGAGGCATCCCGGGCCGGGGAGCCCTGCCCTCCAACGCACAGCCCCTTTGAGAAACGTGCGGCCCGTCAGGACCGAAGCTCCGTTCCTCCGGAAAGCGGCAAGAACCGACGGCGACAGATTCAGTGGATCTCCCAGGTTTCCGCCGCGCGGAGCAGGGCTTCAAGGTCGCCGGGCCCTTTCCGGCGGGTGATATTTTCGATCTGCCCCTGAAGGAGTTCGTCATAGGTGGGACGAAGCTCGCGGTAGAACACTCCGAACGGACGCGGCAGCCCGGGTTGTTGAAACAGTCGGCCGAGGATGGTTGCCTGTTCGCGGCTCGTCTCATCGTGCACGAGGCAGTCGTCCACGGACCATGCGCCGTCCGTCAGGTCGATGACTTCGAGTTGGAGGC
Source organism: Rhodocaloribacter sp. (assembly GCF_056451265.1). NCBI lineage: Bacteria > Pseudomonadati > Rhodothermota > Rhodothermia > Rhodothermales > Rhodothermaceae > Rhodocaloribacter > Rhodocaloribacter sp. Next base: position 21,722 of record NZ_JBWOPL010000011.1, read on the forward strand.
CGTTGAGTCGGATGCCTTTCCGTCCCCTACTGAAGGTCATCGGCTTCCCGTGTTCGAGGAAAATCGTAGTGTCCGGCTTGGAGTCTTTTTCGGTGAATTGGAAGAAGGCGCCGTCGTTGAAAATATTGCAGTTCTGATAGATCTCGACGAAGGACGCGCCCCTGTGATTGTGCGCCTGTTGGAGGACGCCCTTCATGTGTTTCGGATCGCGGTCCATCGTTCGGGCCACGAACGTGGCTTCGGCGCCGAGCACGAGGCTGATGGGATTGAAGGGATAGTCGATGGAGCCGTAGGGCGAGCTTTTGGTGACTTTCCCAAACTCGGAGGTGGGGCTGTATTGTCCTTTGGTGAGGCCGTAGATCTGATTGTTGAAAAGCAAGAGTTGCACGTCCACGTTCCGGCGCATGAGGTGGATCAGGTGGTTGCCGCCGATGGAGAGCCCGTCGCCGTCGCCGGTGATGATCCACACGTCGAGGTCGGGGCGGCTGGCTTTGAGGCCGGTGGCGATGGTGGGCGCGCGCCCGTGGATGGAGTGCATCCCGTATGTGTTCATGTAGTACGGGAAGCGGCTGGAGCACCCGATGCCGCTGATAAAGACGACGTTTTCACGCGGTACGCCGAGTTCGGGCATGAGGCGCTGCACCGTGGCGAGGATGGCATAGTCGCCGCAGCCGGGGCACCACCGCACGTCCTGGTCCGTGGCAAAATCCTGGCGGGTCAGGCCGCGGGGGGCGCCGTCGCCGCCGCCGGGGGGCGGCATGGCGGGTTTCTTGCCGGGCGGCATGGCGGGCTTGACGCCGGGCGGCATGGCGGGCTTGACGCCTTTCGGTCCGGCGGGTTTGGCGCCGGGCGGCATGGCGGGCTTGACGCCTTTCGGTCCGGCGGGTTTGGCGCCGGGCGGCATGGCGGGCTTGACGCCTTTGGGCTTCGGGTCTTTCGGGTTCTGGTTGGCCATGGGATCGGAATACGCGGGAGGAAACGTGGGGGACACGCTTCTCGCCTCAGGTGAGCATTTCGTCGATTTTGGCGGTGATCTCGCTCGTTTTGAAGGGGAGCCCCTGGACCTTGTTGAGCGGAACGAACGGCAACAGGAAGCGGTCGCGGAGGATGCGGACGAACTGTCCGTTGTTGAGCTCGGGCACGAGCAGGCGCTCGAAGCGGCTGAAAATTTCGCCGAGGTCGGGCGGCAGCGGGTTGAGATAACGCACGTGGAGGCTGCTCACCTTTTGTCCGCGTTTCCGGGCCGATTCCACGGCGGCTTCGATGGAGCCGCGCGTCGACCCCCATCCGATGACGAGGAGGTCGCCTTCGGGATCGCCGTTGATCTCCGTCGGCGGGAATTCACGGGCCACGCGTTCGACCTTTTCGGCGCGGAGCCGGGTCATGAGCTGGTGGTTGTCCGGGTCGTACGAGACGTTGCCGGTCTCATGCTGTTTTTCGAGACCGCCGATGCGGTGTTCGAGGTTCGGCGTGCCCGGTTTGGCCCAGGGGCGCGCCAGCGTCTCCGGGTCGCGGGCGTACGGGAGGAACGCTTCATGGCCGTTGCCCTCGTGGTTGGGGCGGGCGACGAAGGGCGGCCGGAACGGGATGAGCCGGTCGAGGTCGGGGATGAGCCAGGGTTCGGCGCCGTTGGCGAGGTAGCCGTCGGCCAGGAGAATCACCGGCGTCATGTGCGTGGCGGCGATCCGGCAGGCTTCATAGGCCGCTTCGAAGCAGTCGCCCGGCGTGGAGGCGGCCACGATGGGCAGCGGGGCATCGCCGTTGCGACCGTACATGGCCTGGAGCAGGTCGCTCTGTTCGGTCTTCGTCGGGAGGCCGGTGGAGGGGCCGCCGCGCTGCATGTTGACCACCACGAGGGGCAGTTCGAGCATCAGCGCCAGGCCGATGGCTTCGGTCTTGAGCGCCACCCCCGGGCCGCTGGTGCCGGTGATGCCGAGGTTCCCGCCGAAGCTTGCCCCGATGGCTGCGCCCACCGCCGCGATCTCGTCTTCGGCCTGAAACGTCATCACGCCGAAGTTTTTGAGGCGGCTCAGTTCGTGGAGCAGGTCCGAGGCGGGCGTGATCGGATACGAGCCGTAGAAGAGGGGCAGGCCGCTCTTCTGGCCGGCGGCGAGCAGGCCGAGCGCCAGCGCCTCCGCCCCCCGGATGGCGCGGTAGGTGCCGGGCTTGAGTTTCGCCGGAGGCACCTGATAACGCACGGCAAACTGCTCCGTCGTCTCGCCGTAATGGTAGCCCTTCTTGAGCACCTGAAGGTTGGCCTCGCGCACGGCGGGCTTCTTCGCAAACTTTCTGCTCAGCCATTCGATGGCCGGCTCGATGGGACGTGAATAAAGCCACAACGCCAGCCCGAGCGCGAACATGTTCTTCGAGCGGTCGATCTCTTTCTGGTTGAGGCCGCTGTCCTTGAGCGCCTCACGCGTGAGCTTCGTCAACTCGATCGGGATCACGTGATAGCCTTTGAGCGAGCCGTCTTCGAGCGGGTTGCTTTCATAGCCGGCCAGCTTCAGGTTCTTCTCCTCGAAAGCATCGACGTTGACGATGATCGCGCCGCCGCGGCGCACCCGCCGAAGGTTGACCTTGAGCGCGGCGGGGTTCATCGCCACGAGCAGGTCCACCTCGTCGCCGGGGGTGCGGATATGGACCGAGCCGAAGTGAAGCTGAAAGCCGCTGACTCCGTAGGTGGTCCCCGCCGGAGCGCGAATCTCCGCCGGGAAATCGGGGAGCGTGGCCAGGTCGTTCATGGCGTAGGCCGTGGCCAGCGTGAATTGCGAGCCGGTCAACTGCATTCCGTCGCCCGAATCGCCCGCAAACAAGATAGTCGCTTCCGGAAGGTCTTCGACGTGCGTTTCCGGGGCCTGTGGATGGTCGCTCATGCGAAAGCGTGGTCAGAGAGAATGAGGATGAAAAGGCGCGCAAGACCGGCGGGAGACGGAGGTGCGCTGCACAACAGCAAGGATCCAACGCCGTAAGGTACGACTTGATTCGGAAAGATCACGCGGGCGCGGGAAGGGAGCGTTTCTGAAGCGGGGCCGCTCCCGGAATTGGCCGGATTTTTACCGAAAGCGCGGGGCGACGTTGCCGGAACTGATGCTTCCCGGTCCGGTTCATCCCTGAGCGCGCGTGCGGGGCGGCATCTTCCGCCCTCGCGTGCGCCGTTTCGAAAACGTTCCGTCCGAGTCTTCGCTGCCCGTCATGCCGGTTGCCTTTTCCGATCTCTTTGCCCGGTCCCGGCCGCTCATCGCCATGATCCACACCGGGCCGAGCCCGGGCGTGCCCGGCTTCATCTGCATGGAAAGCGTGGTCGAACGGGCCGTGGCCGAAGCCGAAGTGTATCTCCGCGCCGACGTCGACGGCATCCTCGTGGAGAACATGCACGATTTTCCCTGTGTGCACGAGCGCGAGATGGGGCCGGAGGTGGCCGCTTTCATGACGCGCGTGGCCTATGCGGTCAAGCGCCGGGCGGGCCGCACGCCGGTCGGGGTGCAGGTTCTTTTTCAGGGCAACCGCACGGCGCTCGCGGTCGCGCTCGCTGCCGGGTGTGACTTTGTACGCGCGGAGGGGTGGACGTACGCCCACGTCTCGGACAAGGGCCTTGCCGAGGCCACGGCGGGCGTCGTCACGCGCTATCGCCACTCCATCGGGGCCGGCCACCTCCCGGTCTTCGCCGACGTGAAAAAGAAGCACGCCGCCCACGCGCTCACGGCGGACCTCGACATCGCCGACGTGGCGCGCGGCATGGCGCTCCACCGCGCCGACGCCGTCATCGTCACCGGAGGCCATACCGGCGCGCCCCCGGCCCCCGGCGACCTCGAAGCCGTCCGCGACGCCACCGCGCTGCCCGTGCTCATCGGCAGCGGCGTCACCGCCGACAACGTGAGCGACCTCTATGCCCGCGCCGATGGGTTCATCGTGGGGAGCGCGCTCAAAGAAGGGGGGGTGTGGGACGCCCCGGTCTCGGAGACCCGCGTGCAGGCGCTCGTCGGAGCGCTCGAACGGGCCCGCACCGCCCATCGTGGGCGGCTCATGGAAAACTGAGAAACCACTGGGACTCCAGGGATGCATCCCTGCCGCGGAAACGCTCTTTTCGAGCCGTTCGTCCAAAGAACAAATCACCCGCGCCGCTCGTTACTGAGTCGTCAAAAAGAGATCGCCCCAACAGGCGTTTTTGAGAAGAAATGGTCGCATACATCGCCACAACCTCCGACATCACCGTCACCGTCCGACCGGTTTATCTCGACGGACAGTCCGATTTCCTGAACCGCAAGTTCGTTTTCGGCTACTTCGTTCGGATCGAGAACCACGGAGTGGAGGAGGTGCAGCTTTTGCGTCGCCACTGGTTCATCCGCGACGGCCGGGGTCGGGTTCGTGAGGTGGAAGGCCGGGGAGTGATCGGGAAACAGCCGATCATTGCCTCGGGCGCGTCTTATGAGTACAACAGCTTTTCCGTGCTCGAAACGTTCGAGGGCAGCATGGAGGGCACCTATCTGCTCGAACGGGCCGCCGGGGAGCGGTTCCGCGTGGCCATCCCCCGTTTCGACCTCTGCGCCGCGGCCAACTGAGGTCCTCGTTCACATCTGCGTCACCGCGATCACGTAGTCGGCCGTCGTCAGTTCGATGACGGTGTTGTCTTCGGTGAGGCGGTAGTCTGCGATGGCTTCGGGGAGCATCTCTTTCGGCGTGTGCATGTGGAAGAGCGTGTCCGCCACCACGTGCCAGTCTTCCACCGTCAGGTGAACGGTGGCCTTGCCGTCCTCGGCCACGAACGGCGCGTATCCCAGCACCCGGTTCAGGTGCGTGATGCCCATTTTCTGATGCAGGTTCGGATCCATGACTCCTTTATTGGCAGGTGATTTCGTCGTAGATTGGGCCGTCGCGTCGGGCAGGGGGCTGCGCGACGGTGAGCGATGAACGGCGTCTTCGCGCGCCGCGTTCCGGCGGAACCGGAGGCCGCCGACGAATTTCGCTCGAACGTTCAAGGCCGCACTTCCATGAAGCAATACCTCGACCTTCTTCGCCACGTCCGAACGAACGGCATCCGCAAAGGCGACCGCACCGGCACGGGCACGCGCAGCGTCTTCGGCTATCAGATGCGCTTCGACCTCCGCAACGGCTTTCCTCTGGCGACGACCAAGCGCGTCTGGTTTCGCGGGCTGGCGCAGGAAATGTTGTGGTTCCTCTCCGGCGCGACGAACATCCGCCCGCTCGTCGAGGTCGGCGTCTCGATCTGGACCGACTGGCCGTTGAAACGTTACCTCGAAGCCACGGGGCAGGTCGTTCCGCCCTCTGACTCCGAGGCGTGGCATACCCTGAAGAAGGACTTCGAGGCCCGTATCCGCGCCGACGCCGCCTTCGCGGCGCGATACGGCGAACTCGGGCCGGTCTACGGGCGGCAGTGGCGCAACTTCGGCGGGGTGGATCAGATGGCCCGCGTCGTCGAGGCGTTGCGCGCCAACCCGGACGGCCGCCGCCACATCGTCAACGCATGGAACGCCGCCGAGATCGACCGGATGGCGCTGCCGCCGTGTCACATGATGTTTCAGTTCTACGTGGGCGAGGGAAGGCTCTCGTGCCAGCTCTACGTCCGCTCGAACGACCTCTTCCTCGGCGCGCCGTTCAATATCGCGCAGTATGCCCTGCTCCTGCACCTCGTGGCGCATCAGTGCGACCTCGAACCCGGCGAGCTGATCTATACCATCGGCGATGCGCACATCTATGAGAACCATCTCGACCAGGTGGACGAGCAACTCGGCCGCACGCCGTATCCGCTGCCCACGCTTCGCCTCACGCGTCGCCCGGACGCCCTCTTCGGGTATCGAATCGACGATTTCGAATTGATCGATTACCGGCATCATCCGGCCATCAAAGCTCCCGTCGCCGTATAACGTATGAAACCGGAAGCCGAACCCGCGAATTCCTCTACCGAAATGCGTCCTTCGCTCGTGCGAAAGCCGGAGATCGTTCTCATCGCCGCCGTGGCGGAGAAGAACCGGGTCATCGGGCGCGGCAAAGATTTGCCGTGGCGCATCCCCGAGGATCTCAAACGCTTCAAACGGCTGACGCTCGGGCATCCGCTCGTGATGGGGCGAAAGACGTTCGAATCCGTGCTTCACCAGTTCGGGGGGCCGTTGCCGAAGCGGCGCAACGTGGTCGTCTCGAGGACCATGCGCCGACCCGGGTATCCGGAGGTCGAGGTATACGGCTCGCTCGCCGATGCGCTGGCGGCGCTCGCGGACAGCCCGGTCGTCTTCATTGGAGGCGGCGGCACGATCTATGAACAATGCCTCCCCTTTGCCGACCGCCTCGAACTGACGCTCGTCTCCGGCGACTATGAGGGCGACGCCTTCTTCCCTCCGTTCGAACACCTCGTGGGCACGGTCTTCGACGTTGCCGCCGAGGAAGCGCGCGAGGGCTATCGCTTCGTCACGTACGTGCGGAAAGGCTCCGACGCGCCCGACGCCGAAGGCGCCTCCTGAGACCGCGCGCCCTCACAGGGCTGAGCGCTGCCGGGACCTTCGGAGACGCACATGGAGGTCTCCGCTATGATGCATTGTTTACGGCGATGTGACACTTTTGTGATGGACTGGTGCTTGCTTTGGCCGTTATTGAACTTTCTGAAGGCGCGGGGCGCGATGTATCAATAACAGATTTTTTGTCTCGCACCGAGATCGTGTCCGGAACAGTCTGGGGCGAACGTTCGGGGAATCGAGAAGAGGGAGCATAAAATGCGGGAGAAAGGCGGCAAGTTGTGAAATTGTTGTTTCGAGACCGCCAATCAACACTATTTGGTAGTAAGTTCGCTTTTATAGAGGTTGTGGGGCAATCAGTATTCGCGAAGGGGCTGGAACAGAGTCTTCGTAAGCCCTAGATTCCCTGCTGATGTTTTGCCACCTGTCGGCTGTGGGGGAAGGGGCAGGGTCATGCCTCGTTGATCTTTCACAGAGACCCTCCGGTTCGGCTTTGCCGCGGGCCCTTTTGGCTTTTCCTAACGATCAGGTATATCATGGACGTATCGATACAAACCCTTACCTCAAGCGCGATGACTGCACGAATCACACGTATGCATCTCGGAGCCACCACACTGGCCTTTGTTTTTCTGATGGCCTGGAGCGGAAGCGCCCGTGCACAGCTTTTTACTCCGGTAGAATCTACCGCCGGTGTCTCGTTCACACACAACGAAGGGTACAAGTTCGGGGATGACGCTGCGGATGACGTCATGATGAACGTCGGCACCGGAGCCGCCTGGTTCGACTTTGACAACGACGGCGACCTCGACCTCTACGTGACCCAGCGCAGGAACGCTTCCGGCACGTTGAGCAACCTCCTCTACCAGAACGACGGCAGCGGCAACTTCACCGAAGTGGCCGCCACGTTCGGGGCCGAAGATTCCGGCAATCAGGGGTGCGGGGTCGCCGTGGCGGATTATGACAACGACGGCGACGAGGACCTCTATCTCGCCAACTGCACCGAGGACGTGCTCCTCAAGAACCAGCTGACGGAAACCGGCACGGCGAACTTCGTCGATGCCACCACCGAAGCGTTCGGCACGTCGGCGTTCCTTCCGCAGCGTGGCCATTCGGCTTCCTGGGGCGATTATGACGCCGACGGATGTCTCGACCTCTACGTCGCCAACCACATGCCCATCGATCCCGATGCCGGCGCGGTGACGGACGGGGCGTCGAGCCAGGACTTCCTTTTCCACAACAACTGTGAGTCCGCCGTCGGCGGCACGACGACCTTCACCGACATGTCGAGCCTGCTCAACGGCGACGCCGACGACATCGACGCCGACGGCACCCCCGACGGCGACGGCGTGAACGACCTCGAGGGCTTCGGCTTCATCGCCGCATGGACCGACATCGATCTCGACGGCGACCTCGACCTCTACCTGATGAACGACTGTCCCTTCGGCATTGCCCAGGGCTTCGGACGCACGGAGGACAACAAGTTGTGGCGCAACAACGGTGACAACACCTTCACCGAGATCAGCGACACCTTCGGCCCGCTCACGACCACGGGTAAGGACGCCAACGAGGGCGACGGCAACAAACCGGACTGCCAGAACGCGATGGGCATCGCCATCGGTGATCCCGACCGGGACGGCGACATGGACTATTTCTATACCAACCTCGAAGGCGACGCGACGCCCGCCCCGGGCGACCAGAGCGCCACCATGATCGAAAACATGCGGACGTCCTTCGACGACGTGACCGCCGCCGCCGGTTTGTTCCAGGCCAAAGTGCCGCCGGACGAAAGCCTCGGGCGCATCACGTGGGGCGCGGTCTTCCTCGACTATGACCTCGACATGCTTCAGGATCTGGCCGTGGCTTCGGGAGCCATCTTCGATGACAAGAACCTCCCCAACATGCTTTATCATAACGCCAACACGGGGAGTGCGCCGGATTTCTCGGACGGCACCTCGTTCACGGATGTCTCGACCGGAAGCGGCATCGAGGATGACTTCCTCGGCGGCACCAAGACCATCGTGATGGGCGACTACGACGGCGACGGCGACCCGGATCTCTTCGGCGTCAGCTTCGGCGAGCAGAGCCGCCTCTACCGCAACGACAACAGCAACGGCAACAACTGGCTGATCATCGACGTCGAGGGCGACGGCCCGGCGCTCGGGGGCGCCAACAAGGACGGGATCGGCACGCGCATCCGCGTCCGCACGCCGGACGGCGTGAACCAGTTCTACGAGGTGCGCAGCGGCTCCAGCCTCGGCGGCGGCGACGACATGGGCGCCTACTTCGGCCTGGGCAGCAACACGGAAGCCGATGTGATCATCCAGTTCCTGGGGCAACCGGTGCTGCCGTCGTTCACCGTGGCGGCCAACAACCGCATCCTCGTCAAAGAGGACGGCGTGCCGCTGCCGGTGGAACTGGCGAAGTTCGAGCCGGTGCGCAACGGCGACCGCGTGACGCTGCGCTGGGAAACCGTGTCCGAGGCGAGCAATGCCGGCTTCGAAGTGCAGCACAAAGGCCCGGACGGCGTCTTCTCGTCGATGGCCTTCGTCGAAGGCGCCGGCACCACCACGGAGGCGCAGAGCTATGCGTACGAGGTGGCGGGTCTGGAGCCGGGCACGCATACCTTCCGCCTGAAGCAGAAAGACTTCAACGGATGGTACTTCTACAGCGAAGAAGTGGAAGTCTTCGTCGAACTGCCCGAGGCGTATCTTCTGACGGCGCCCTACCCGAACCCCTTCAACCCGCAGACGCAGTTCTCGCTGGCGGTCCAGCAGTCGCAGCAGGTGCGCGTGGCGGTCTATGACGTGCTCGGGCGCGAGGTGGCGCAGCTCTTCAACGGTGTGTTGCCTGCTAACGAGACCCGTCAGTTCACCATCGACGGCTCGGGTTTCTCCAGCGGGCTCTACCTCGTGCAGGTGATCGGCGAACAGTTCTCGACGACCCGGCAGGTGACCCTCCTGAAATAAACGCCATGTGTGGCTTAATACATATCGGTAGATAACCTCGGCGAACGGCCCCTCCACCAGGGTGTGAGGGGCCGTTCTGTCTATCGGAACGACCCGATGAAAGCGATGGTAAATACCGTCTAGATCTGGGATACTCGGACGCGCGAGCGACCTGCGCCAACCTCTGTATTTATTAGGTAGTTTTTGGGCCGGGTCTGAAGTATGAGCGAGCGCCGTGTGACGTTTCTTTTTCCCCTTGCCCTATTTCCATCACTGGCTCCTTGAGATCAATGAACAGAATATTCCTTTCGAAGGGTGGAGCGGCAACCCTCTTCTTGTGCGCTGTCTTCTGCATGGGCCGCACCGCGGCAGCCCAGCCTTTCATCTTCGAAGACGTGACCCTCGCTGCCGGCGTCAACGTCGTCCACGACGGTCCCGGCGGCGGCAATGACATGCGTATGGGCACGGGCGCCGTATGGTTTGATTATGACAAAGACGGCGACCTCGACCTCTTCATGACGGTGCGCACCGGTTCCAACCGCCTCTTCGAGAACAATGGCGACGGGACGTTCACCGACGTGGCCGTGGCGCGCGGCGTCGACTTCCCGAACAGCGACGCCGCCGGCGCCGTAGCGGCCGATTACGACAACGACGGCGACCGGGACCTCTACCTGGCCAACTCCGACGGCGACGCGTTGCTCCGCAACAACCTCGTTGAGACCGGCACCCCCGATTTCACCGACGTGACGGCCTCGGCTTTCCCGGGAGAGACGATGCCGCTGCTCGAAGCGCGCGGCACCTCCGCCTCGTGGGGCGACTATGACAACGATGGCCACCTCGACCTCTACGTCAGCCACCACCTCTTCGTCGGAGCCGACCGCTTCGACTATACCGCCGACAGCCAGGACCGGCTTTATCACAACAACGGCGACGGCACCTTCACCGACGTCTCCGATCTGATCCGGGGGCCGGACGACGCCGACGGCAACGACGACCTCGACGGCTACGGCTTCATCGCCGGATGGACCGACTACGACGACGACGGCGACATTGACATTTTCATGATGAACGACTGTCCCTTCGGCACGAAGGGCAACAAGCTCTGGCGCAACGACGGCGGAACCGACCCGCTGGCGTGGACCTTCACCGAGGTCAGCGCTTCGATAGGGCTGACGAGTGAATCGCTCTGCGTCAATGCCATGGGCATCGCCTGGGGCGACTATAACCGCGACGGACTCTGGGATTATTTCTATACCGACATCGGCACGGCTACGCTCATCCGAAACGACGGCGGCGGTATGTTCACCGACGTGACCGTCGAGGCGGGGGTCTTCGAAGACGTCGTGCCCGGCACCAGTCCTCCCATCAACCGCGTCACCTGGGGCGCCGTCTTTCTCGACTATGACCTCGACGGTTTCCAGGACATCGCCGTGGCCGCAGGCACCCTCGGCTCCGATTCCGGAGTAAGCCCGCAGCCGAACCTGCTTTATCACAACGAAGGCGACAATACCTTCGCGAACGTGTCGACGGAGGCATGGCTCGAAGACGAACGGCGGGGGCGCACCATCGTCATGGGCGATTACGACGGCGACGGCGACCCCGACCTCATGCTCGTCAATTACGATCAGGGAAACGTGCTGCTTCAAAACACGACCCCGGTCGGAAATAACTGGCTCATCCTCGACCTCGTCGGCTCCGTGAGCAACCGCGACGGCCTCGGCGCGAAGGTGAAGGTCACCTCGTCGGACGGCGTCGTGCAGCACTATGAAGTCCGGAGCGGCTCCAACCTTGGCGGCGGCGACGACATCGCAGCGTATTTCGGCTTCGGCGACGTCAGCGTCGATCCGCTCGTCGACGTTGAGATCACCTGGCCCTCGGGCATCGTGCAGACACTCACCGGGGTCGATCTGACGGACGAAGGCGGCACGGGCAAACGCATGACGGTCTACGAACCGAGCTTCACTGCCGTGGCGACCGAAACCGGCCTGCAGTTCAACCACGACGGTCAGACGTCCATCGACAACGGCGACATGGGCATCGGCACCGGAGCCGCATGGTTCGACTGCGAGGGCGACGGCGACCTCGACCTCTACGTGACCATGCGCAACGGCGCCAACCGGCTCTTCCAGAACGACGGCTCCGGCAACTTCGTCAACATCGCTTCGGGGGATGCCCGCGACAGCGCGCACGACGGCGCCGGCGTCGCCGTGGCCGACTTCGACAACGACGGCGACAAGGACCTCTACCTCGCCAACTCGGATGCCGACGTGCTCCTGCTCAACGACGGCAACTGCGGCTTCACCGACGGCACCGCTTCGGCGTTCCCCGACGAGCCCATCCCCTTCCTCGAAGCGCGCGGCACCTCCGCCTCGTGGGGCGACTATGACAACGACGGAAACCTCGACCTCTACGTCGCCAATCACCTCAACATGAACGCGACCGGCCCGGACGACTATGCCGCCGACAGCCAGGACCGCCTCTATCACAACAACGGCGACGGCACCTTCACCGACGTCTCCGATCTGATCCGCGGGCTGGACGACGCCGACGGCAACGACGACCTCGACGGCTACGGCTTCATCGCCGGATGGACCGACTACGATGACGACGGCGACCTCGATATCTTCCTCATGAACGATTGCCCGTTCGGTCCGAAGGGCAACAAACTCTGGCGCAACGACGGTGGAGAAGGGCCGCTCGTCTGGAATTTCGTCGAGGTGAGCGCCACCGCAGGCGCCGATCAGTGCCAGAACGCCATGGGCATCGGCTGGGGCGACTATGACCGCGACGGCCTCTGGGATTATTATTTTTCAAACGTCGGAAGCGCAACCTTCCTCGACAACGACGGCGACGGGACCTTCACCGATGCCACGGTGACGGCCGGTCTTTTTGAAGACACCGTGCCGGGCGCCGATCCGGCCGTGGATCGCAAGACCTGGGGCTCCGTTTTCTTCGATCTCGACCTCGACGGCTACCAGGACCTGGCGGTCGCCGCCGGCGTCATCAGCGACCTCAGCTCCGTGGAGCCGCAGCCGAACATGCTGTATCGGAACAACGGCAACGGCGCCTTCACGAACATTTCCGACGGCAGCGGCTTCGAGAGCCCGCGACGCACCCGGACGGTCGTGAGGGGGGATTATAACGCGGACGGCGCGCCGGACCTGTTCATGGTCAACTTCGGCGAGGCGGTTTCCCTCGTCAGGAACGAGTATGGCGGGCGCACGAGCAACCACTGGCTGATCATCGACGTCGAAGGCGCCGGCCCGCTTGCCGGCGGCTCGAACAAGGACGGCGTGGGGGCGAAGGTGAAAGTGACCACGCCCGACGGCGTCGTGCAACATTTCGAGGTTCGCAGCGGCTCCAGCCTTGGCGGCGGCGACGACGTAGCCGCGTATTTCGGTCTCGGCCTGAACACGACCGCCGACGTCGAGGTCGCCTGGCCCTCGGGCGTCGTACAAACGCTCACGGGGGTGTCTGCCGACCAGCGCCTGAACGTCGTGGAAGACGTGCCCGATCTCGTGGTGCGCGCCACCCCGCTCAACCCGCCCATCGTGATTGACGCCGCCGGCGGCAGCTTCGATTACGATCTCTTCGTGGCCAACAATGCGGCGGCCTCGCAATCGCCCCAGGTGTGGATCGTGATCAGTGGGCCGGGGGTGTCGATCACGCGCGGCCCCGTCGTGGTAACGGTCGACTCGGGCAGTTTTCTGTTGAAGACGCTCACCCAGGACGTGCCGGCAGGCACGCCGGCAGGCACGTATACCGTGACCGGATCGGTGGGCTCTTTCCCGATCGCGGATGCTTCCGACAGCTTCACCTTCGAGAAGTCGGCAGCCAAGGGAAGCGCGCGTCCGGTGGTGGAAGACTGGCGCTCGACGCTCGATGAGATCGCCGACGGCCACGCGGAGGCGGCGCTGGAGACGACGCCGGAACGCTTCGAACTCGGTGCGAATTATCCCAATCCGTTCAATCCGACGACGATGATCACGTATGCGCTTCCGGAGGCGCGCTCGGTGACGTTGCGGGTGTACAACATGCTCGGGCAGGAGGTCGCGCGCATCCACGAAGGCGTTCGGGAAGCCGGACGACATCAGGTTCGCTTCGATGCCTCACGGCTGAGCGCCGGCGTATACGTCTATACGCTCGAAGCCGGCGACTTCAAGGCGATGCGCCGGATGGTGTTGTTCAAATAAGCGATCCCGTCAAACGGTTCGATGGGCGCTCCCCGACGGTCCCTCCCTCGCACCGGGAGGGACCGTTTTGTATATGAGCCGCGCCGTGCGTTCGAGGCGGGGGTCATTTGAGCAGGGTGACGGGACGGGTGGCGGAGAAGTGCTCGCCGGAGGCATGGATGAGGTACAGCCCGCCCGGCAGGCGGGCGGCGTCGAAGCGGAGCGACCGAGGCGCGCCGGGGGCGAGCATGCCGTCGAACAGCGTGGCGACGCGGCGGCCCAGCACGTCGTACACGGCCACGCGCACACGCTGGGAACGGCGCACGGCGAGCGTGAAGCGGGTCTGCGGGTTGAAGGGATTCGGATACGGCGTCGAGAGGCGATACGCGCCCGGCGCCTCCACGGCCGCGCGCACCGTCGGCCCAAAGGCGAACGCCCCGTCGAAGTCGACCTGGCGAAGGCGGAAGAGGTGGACGCCGGGGGCGAGGTCCCCGGCGGAATAGGCATACGAACCGGGCGTGGTCGAGGAGCCCTGTCCCTCGATGAAGGCCAGTCGCTCCCACGTCGTCTCCGCATGCTCCGGGCGGTGTTCCACGAAGAAGCCGGCATTGTTCGTCTCCGACGCCGTCGTCCAGCGCAGGTGCACGACCGGGCCGTCGGCGATGGCCTCGAACGACGTCAGCTCGACGGGCAGAGGCGCGGCGAAGAAGGCGCGCTCGACCAGCGTCGGGTCGAGGACGTACGGGTTCTCCTTGCCGTCTTGATACGCGGCGATGGCCTGCGAGCGCGCCCGCTCGGCGGCGTCGGGCGGGTCGGCCTCGTGCCAGGCGAGCAGGGTGTTTTTCTGCATCTCGAAGAAATCCGTGCCGCTTAGCCCCGTATTCGTGGCGACGGCGGCGTCCGCTTCGGATCGGTACATCGTGTAGAAATAAAACATTGCGCGGGCAAGGTCGCCTTTGCGCGCATCGCGCGGCTCGAAGACGTCGGCCTCGGTGTCGAACTCGGAATACTCACTCTGATGTGCCTCAGGGGGGGTTGTGAGGGTGGTTCCGAGGCGAAACCACTTGTCGGTGTCGGCCGCGTCGATGTCGGCGAAAGGATGGTTGTTGCGGGTGCTGTTGACGTCGGCGCGGGCAGGGAAGAGGTGATGCATGTTCGCCCTGGGCGCGCCGCTCGCGGCGCCGTACGACTGGGGCCACGCGTGCTCCGTGTTGATGTTCAGGCTGCCGTTGCACGAGCTCGCGTTGTCGTCTCCGTCGCCGTTGCAGGCCTCTTTGGTGGGGTCTTTGGCCGGGTCGAGGTAGAGGGCGTAACCGGTATAGACGCCCCGGAGCGAGTCGTCGCCGGCGTTCTCGATGCGGGCGAAGAGGGTGTCGCGGGCCTGATCGTAGGTGAGCGTCGCGGCGGGCTTGTATTGCGCCACGAGACTGTCGCGGAGAGCAGCGTCGGTGAGGCCGGGGAAGATCGTCTGTGCGTGAGCGGCGAAGGCCGGCAGCCACACGAGGGCAACCAGCGCGAGCCGTCGGCGCATCCGAGGCGCATGCCACATGGGCTTCTGGTGTCTGAACCAATGAAAAAGCCGTCTCCCGGCGCGATGCCGGGCGGCCTTTCATTCATCGTCCCGGAAGCGGAGAATCTTTAGAGGCCGGGTGCATTGGGAAGAGCGACGCGCGCGGAGCTTCCGCTCACCGGGTGTAGAGCCGCACTTGCCAGAGGAGACTGTGCCGGTGGGTGCGTAGGGAGAAGCCGCGCGCGCGGACGAGCGCATCTACGGCCTCGGGCGGGTGAAGGAAGACGCGGAAAGCGGAACGGCGGAAGCGGAGGAAGGCGTTGAGCACGCGGAAGCCGAACCGCGTAAACGGCGTGACTCGTGGAAAGACGAGGCCGTAGATCCGCTTTGCCTTCTCCGACGAGCGCGTGACGAGCTGCTCCATGTCGTCGAAACAGCAGATGACCCGGTCGAGCGTGACCACGTCCACGGCCGGGACCTCGCCGGCGACGTCGACGAAGTTGCCCTGGAGGTAGCGCACCTTCTCGGCGTAGCCCCGGCGCTCGGCTTCTTCCCGCGCCGTCTCGAGGTAGGCGGGCGAGGCGTCCACGTCGAGGCCCTGCGCGAGCACGCCCTCGCCTATGAGCGCGTGCTGGATGGCCCCGATGCCGCCGCCGATGTCGAGAAGCGACTCGGCTTCTCCGGCCTCGGCACGAACCGCGTCGATGAGCATCTGTGTGGTCTTGTGCGGCCCGCGCTTCCGGTACTTTCGGAGTTCACGCGCGGCCACCTTTGCGTCGAAGAAAGAAGCGATACCTTTACACTGCGTGCACGACATGGGGCAGGGGGTGAGGGGGGAGCTAAAAGGACGGCTGGAGGAGATACGGCGGCTTCACGCTTCGGGTTTCTCCGCGCCGGGGCATAAAAAAACGGCCCTCGCCGTGAAGCGAAAGCCGTCTTTCCTGTCGGGGTGGCGGGATTTGAACCCACGACCTCTTCGTCCCGAACGAAGCGCGCTACCGGGCTGCGCCACACCCCGTTGAGATCGCCTTCAACGCGAAGGCTTCGAAAAAGGATCCGAAAAGTACGAAGGCTCCCCGCGCCGATCCACGCGGAATGCAAAGTTCAAGTTTTATCCACAATTCGGGGCGTGAATGAGCGGGAAAGGGGATCCGGGCGCTCATACCACCGCCGCGTACATCTCGTCGATCAGGTCGGCGTAATGCTTTTCGATGGCGCGGCGGCGGAGCTTCATCGTCGGCGTCATCATGCCGTTGTCGACCGTGAAAGGCTCGGTGATGAACCGGAAGTCGCGGATCTTCTCGGGAGCCGCCGCATGGCGTGAGTACCGGCGGAAGACGTCCTCGAAGAGCTTCCGAATCGGCTCCTGTTCGAGCATCTCCTCGACCTGTCCATACGCGAGGTCGTGCTCTTTCGCATAGGCCTGAAGCGCTTCGAAATCAGGCACGACGAGCGCCGTGAGAAATTCTCTCCCTTCGCCGACCACCATGATCTGATCGATCCACGGCACGGTCTTGAACTGCTCCTCGATGGGGCCGGGATAGATGTTCTTTCCGCCCTTCGAGACGATCATGTGTTTGATGCGGTCGGTGATCATGAGGTAGCCCTCGTCGAAGCGGCCCACGTCGCCGGTGTGATACCAGCCCTGGGAGTCGATGGCTTCGCGGGTGGCTTGCTCATCCTTCCAATAGCCTTTCATCACGTTCGGCCCCTTGACGATGATTTCTCCCTCCTCGGTGGTCAGGTCCGACGGGTAGTCGTCCCCCGAGAGTTTACCGATGATCTCGCCGTCGCTCAGGCGTTGAATACCGACGGTGACGCCCGGCAGGATATGGCCGACGGTGCCGTAGCGCGGCGCGTCGACGGGGTTGACGGCGAGCACCGGGGACGTCTCGGTCAGCCCGTAGCCTTCGATGATGATCACGCCGGCGGCCTGGAAGAACTCGCCGATGGCGCGCGGAAGCGCCGCGCCGCCGGAGACGGCAAAGCGCAGGTTGCCGCCGAGCTTTTCGTGAAGCTTTGAAAAGACGAGCCGGTGGGCCAGACGTTTTTTCAGACGGAGGAGCGGGCCGATGCGTTTGCCCTTGCCGCGCACCCGAGCCGCCTGCTTGCCCGCTTCCACGGACCAGTCGAAGATGCGCTTTTTGAGCGGCGGTCCCTCATCGACGGACTTGCTGATGACGTTGAAGACGCGCTCGAACAGGCGCGGCACGGAGATCATCACCGTGGGATGCACTTCGAGCAGGTTGCGGCTGACGGTGTCGATGCTCTCGGCGTACGAGATCTTCGCGCCGCAGGCGAGGACGGCGGTGTAGCCGGCCGTGCGCTCGAACGAGTGGCACAACGGGAGAAACGAGAGATGGTGGTCCGCCGGACCGAAGGGAACCGTGGCGAGCGCGCTCGTGACGTTCGAGCAGAAGTTGCAGTGCGTCAGCATGACGCCCTTGGGGTTGCCGGTGGTGCCGCTCGTATAGATGAGCGCCGAGAGGTCCTCGGGCGAGACGGCGTCGGCGAGCGGCGCGAGTTCGGCGGCGTGCTCCGACCAGTAGTCCGCACCCTCGGCCATCGCGTCGCTCCACGCATGCACGTAAGCCGGGTGTTCCTTCCGCATCGCGCTCATCGTGACGACCCGCTTGAGGTCTTCGCATGCGTCAAAGATTTTCTCGGCTTTCTTGAGCTGGATGCCGGTGGAGACGACGAAGAGCTTCGCGCCGGAGTCTCGAATGATGTATTTGACCTGATCGGCGGGAAGCGAGGTGTAGAGCGCCACGTTGACGCCGCCGAGCATCTGGGTCGCCAGGTCGGTGATGGCCCACTCGGGGCGGTTCTCCGAAAGGATCGCGACGCGGTCGCCGGGGCGGACGCCGTGCTTGTGGAGGTATCCGGCCATCGCCTGGATGCGCCTCAGCAATTCTTCCCACGGGATGTCTACCCACGCCTTGGTCTTCTTGTCCTTGTACCGAAGCGCGGTGTGGTTCTGTCCCTCGAAGTGTGCCGCCAGACGCAAAACAAGCTGGGGAATGGTCTCGAACTCGACGATGGCCGGCATAGTCAATCCTTGGTTTCTGGGGCGATGCGCAAACAGCGAAATCTAATCCCTCGTCGCTCGAAAGGCAATTCGCCGCCGGGAGAATGTTCCGTCAAGGGTTCGCCGTTCGGCTCGCAACATTGGGGAGTAGATTGTGAAGACCGATGACGGCGCGGAGCGCCTCCTGACGCGCCGGAGGCGCAAAGGACGGCGAGCCCAGGGGCCCCCTCACACGTCCACGCCCACGGCGTCGCGGAGCCGGGCGAAGCCGTCGCGTTCAAGGCGTTCGACGAGGCCTTCCTTGATCTTTCGGACGAGGCCGGGGCCTTCGTACACGAGGCCCGTATAGAGCTGCACGAGCGACGCCCCGGCGCGGATCTTGGCATAGGCGGTGTCGGCGGAGCGCACGCCGCCGACGCCGATGATGGGTGTCTCGCCGCCGGTCTTGTCGAAGAGGTACCGCACGAGCCGGGTGGCGCGGCGTTCGAGCGGAGCGCCGCTGAGGCCGCCCCGCCCGATGGCGCGAAGCACGGGCTCCGGCGTGACGAGCCCCGTGCGGTCCGAAGCCGTGTTCGTGGCGATGAAGCCGTGCACGCCGTGCGCCCGCGCCACCACGAGAAGCTCATCGACGAGGCTGTCGAGCACGATCCGCTCGGAGACGGGCGGCGAGAGCTTGACGAGCACGGGCACGTCGAGGCGAAGCGCCGCGCGCTCGGCAAAGACGGCGCGGAGCAGGTCGTCGAGCGCGTTCGGGTCCTCGAAAGTCTTGCCTTCGGTGGTGTTCGGGCAAGAGACGTTCAGCGCGACGTAGGCCGCCCACGGCGCCAGGAGCCGGAAACTCTCGCGGAAATCCTCGACGGCGGCTGCTCCCATGATGCGCGGGTCGTGGGTCTTGGCGAGGTTGACCCCGATGGGGAGGTGCACCTTCCCGACGGCTTTCCGGAGCCGCCCGGCCACCTTCTTTGCGCCGTCGTTGTTCAACCCCATCCGGTTGATGAGGGCGCGGTCCGCCGGCAGGCGAAACAGCCGGGGGCGCGGGTTGCCCCGGGCCTTCCGCGCGCTCACCGAGCCGACTTCCGCGAAGCCGAAGCCGAGCGCCTCCCAGAACGGGATCAGCTTCGCGTTCTTGTCGAAGCCCGCCGCGAGCCCGACGGGGTTCGCGAAGTCGAGGCCCCACAAGGTCTGTCGCAGGGCCTCGTGCTCGAAGGCAAACGTCCTGGCCACGAGCGACGGCGCGGCGGCCTGGGCCAGACGGGCGGCGCCCGCGCTCAGACGGTGCGCCCGCTCGGCATCGACGTGGAAAAGCAGAGAGCGGAAAGGGGCATACATTGCAACATGGGCCGGTGAGCAGTCGTCGGAGAATAGAAGTTCTGCGTATTATGCGCCAGGTTTCATGGTATTTTGTCGGAACGTCCGACGTCCTTCCCCCTCCAGCCCTTTTGTGCTCATGTCTTTGCCGCTCTTTCAGGTCGATGCTTTCGCCGACCGTCCCTTTTCCGGAAACCCTGCCGCCGTGTGCCTGCTCGATGCGCCGCGTGAGGAAGCGTGGATGCAACGTGTGGCCGCCGAGATGAACCTGTCCGAGACCGCTTTCCTCGTGCGTCGCGCCGGGACGCCCGTATACGATCTGCGCTGGTTTACGCCTCGCGCCGAGGTGGATCTGTGCGGGCACGCCACGCTCGCTTCCGCCCACGTTCTGTGGGAGCGCGGCCTGCTGCCGCCCGCCGAACCGGCGCTGTTCGATACGCGGAGTGGGCGGCTGACCGCGCGCCGACGCCCGGACGGCTGGATCGAGATGGACTTCCCGGCCGATCCGGAAGAAGAGATCGACGCGCCGGAGGGGCTGCTCGAGGGGCTCGGCGTCGCGCCGGTGTACGTGGGGAGGAGCCGTGAGGATTACCTCGTCCTGCTTGCGGATGCCGGGGCCGTGCGCGCGCTTCGCCCGGACATGTCGCGCCTGGAGGCCGTCGAGACGCGCGGCGTCCTCGTGACGGCTGCCGACGACGGGCCGTACGACTTCGTGTCCCGCTTTTTTGCGCCGCGCCTGGGCATCCCGGAAGACCCCGTGACGGGTTCGGCGCACTGCTGCCTCGGCCCCTTCTGGCAGGCGCGGCTGGGCAAGTCGGAAATGACGGGTTTCCAGGCCTCGGAGCGCGGCGGCGTGGTCCGCGTGCGCGTCGGGACGGAGCGGGTGGAGGTCGCCGGGCGGGCCGTCACGGTGATGGAGGCGCGCCTGCTGGCGGATGAAGCGCTCGTCTCACCCGCGTGACGGCCGGCGCGGGGCAATAAATCGGGGTTCAAAACGCGGATGCTCGTTCCGTGCTTTGAACCCCGATTCCGGAAGGCACAGGGTTTACCAGCCCGGAACGATCTGGAAGCCGAAGTGGGCGCCCTTCAGCGGCCGCTGGAACGGCTTGGCGTAAAAGATCTCGAGCACGGTATAGCCGAAGAGATTGAACCGCGTCGAGACGCCCGCGCTAAAGACCGGCACGCGTTCCGCTGAAGTGCGCTTGAACTTGAGGACCGGCGCTTCGTCGGCCGTCCAGGCCACGCCGCCGTCGGCGAAGAAGGCGACCTCGGTGGGCAGGTACGGGAAGTTGAGCAGGCCGAACGTATCGTTGCCCAGGAGCGGGATCCGTAGCTCGACGCTCGCCACGGCGATGCGCGAACCCAGCAGCCGGTCGAACTCGGCGCAGGTGCCTTGCTCCGTCGCCGTACATTCGCTGCCGTCGAAAGAGGTGAAGCTGTAGCCGCGCACGAAGCTGAGGCTGTTCGCGTAGCCGAGATATTCCTGGGTGAAGAGTTGCTCGGTCCGGTCGTTCGTCTCCTTGGCCCCGTAGTTGCCGACGTGGAGGCCGCGCACGGCAAACGTGACCGGATTGAGGAAGATATATCTCCGCCAGTCGGCCAGTACGCGGACGAAGCTCTGCGTGCCCACGAAGGGCGAGACGTCGAAACGGGACCGTCCGCCGCGCACCGGCGAGGTGAAGCCGAAGGTCGAGTAGTCGGTTATGAAAGCGACCCCACCCTGAGCGAAGTAGATGGGGTCGGGCGCCGTGAGGTTGTCGCGCTCCCGTCGGATCTGAAACGAGGTGATAAAGTATCGGTCCACCTCGATGTCGAAGCCGTACCGGGTGAAGCCGGCAGAGAGCTCGAAGCGGCGCGTCGTCGAGAGGGGATAGGAGGCCAGCCCTTCGACCTGATCGATGAAGATGCGCTGGCGGATCTGCTCGACGATCTGAGCTTGCTGTCCGCTCTGGGGATCTGTGCCGAAGCCTGCGCGGGTGCCGCCGATGAGGTAGGGGATGTGCGCCGCCGAACCGCCGTAGTTGAGCCGGTGTTTGCGATTGAGATAGGACACCTGTCCGCCAATGTCCTTGAAGGTGCCGTTGGCCTGCGCAATGACGACGAGGTTCTGGTCGCCGAGCATGTCGCTGAAGAAGAGGCCGATGCCGCCGACGAGCGCCGTGCCGAAGGGGCCGCCCGCCGCCACGCCGATGGTCGGCGGCGCGACGTAGTCGAGCTTGAGACGGGCGCTGTATTCGCTCACCTCGTAGTCCTGATCTTCGGGCAGTCCGGAGAGCGGATCGTTGAGATAACTGCTCACGAGCCCCTGATCCACCGCGCGGAACGGCGGCAGGATGCCCGCCAGCGCTTCGCCTTCGTCCAGGCGCGGCACGGGGACGCCCCGAAGCTCCTCCGGCTCCAGCGAGAACACGTTGTACTGATTGCCCGTGAAGACGGAGAACATCATCCGCCCGCTCTGGATGGCCACGGACATGGCCGGCGAGAGCGCCGTGATGCCGCTGACGCCCGTCTGCAAGCGCGTGATCTGGAAAACCTCGCCCGTATCGAGGGCGATGCGGTAGATGTCTTTGAAACCGTTGTGGTCCGAGAGGAAATACAGGTTGCGTCCGTCCGGCGAGAACTGCGGGTTCGTGTGCATGGCGTGCTCGAAGGGAATCACCACGCGGATCTCTTCCGTCTCCACGTTGATCAGACCGAGGCGCTCCTTGGCGTACTTGAGCGTCTCGAAGTCGGTGCCGCCGGGGCCTCGGTCGGTCACGAAGGCGATCGTTTCGCCGTCGGGCGACCAGGCGGGCTGGAGGTCGGCATACCGGTCGTTGGTGAGTTGCTGCACGACGTTCGTGCGGAGATCGAGCACGTAGAGGTCGCTGATGCCGCCGTCCATCCCCGAGAAGGCCAGCCGCCGACCGTCGGGCGACCAGGCCAGGTTCGTGATGGCCGTCACGCCGTCGACGGCGATGCGTCGCTCGATGTCGCCCGAGTTCCAGTCGAGGATGGAGATCTCGTTGTCCCCTTCGACGAACGTGATGAAGGCGAACTTTTTGCCGTCGGGCGACCACGAGCCTGCCGAGGCGATGAACCGGATCGCGTCGAAGTGGGGGTTCGAGTTGGTGCCCTTGAGCTTTTTGACCACCTTGCCGGTGTTGGCGTCGGCGATGAACAGGTTGATGTTGAAGATGTCGCGCTCGGAGAGGAAGGCGACGTATTGCCCGTCCGGACTGACCACGGGCGAGATGTTGAGTTCGCCGCCGTCTTTGTCCTTCGAGAGCACGAGCCGCCCCGCCTCATCGGCAGGCGTGCGCCCTTCCGCCAGCGGCAAGTAGGCGTCCTTGACGGCCTGTTGCCACTCCGTCGAGAGCGAGTCCGCCGTGATGCCAAGCGTGTAGACGAAGGCCGAGTCCAATCCGACGAGCCCGCCGAGTTTGTACAGGTTGGCGACGGCGGCGTCGCCGTATTTGCCGCCGATGTAGGCAAGGTAGGCCTGTCCGTAGCGATAGGGGAAATACTTGAAACCGGTGGTGATCTGTTCGATGGTGGGCAGGTCGTCGCGGAGGGCGGCGTCGCGCATCCACATGGCCGTGTGCGGGTCCTCGCGCCCGAGCGAGAAGTATTCCGCCATGCCCTCGACGAGCCACAGCGGAAGCAGCGCCAGCGAAAAGCTCGAACTGTCGGTGCTGTTGAGGCCGATGTCGTACTGGAACGAGTGGACGAGTTCGTGCCCGAGCACGTGATCCGTCTCACGGTAGATGCCCGTCAGCGGCATGATGACGCGCTCCTTGATGGACTCCGTCACACCGCCCGTGCCCTGGCCAAGCGAGCCGCTGATGGCGTTCGTCTGCTGAAAGTCGGCATCGTTGGCGTAAAAAATGATCGGCTTCCGCTCACGAAACTCCCGCAGAAACGTGCGCGAATGCCGGGTATACCATCGCTCGGCCATGCGCGCCGCATCATGGACGGCCTGTTTCTCTTCCGGATAGAAGTAGATCTCGAAGTGATCCGTCTTGAAGACCTTAAAGTCAAAGTCGTCGTACTGGACCTTGTTGCGCCCGAAGTACTGGGCGGAGGCCGGAGCGACCGGAAGGAGGAAGGCGATCAGCGCGACGGTCAGGCCGAAAAGACGAACGAGATTACGCATGGCGTTCGGGCAGTGGGTGGAGAAAATGTTTATCTAACAACGATCTCGACGCAGGGTTGCGAAGGCGTCGCGTACCCCCGTTGGCGGCCGAGGGAGGACGCGTGCGGCAGGCTTACAACAAGAAGCACGCCGAGTCAGGTCTAAAAAACCATCAACGGGGCCGCCGCCGGACCGACCCGTCGGAGTCGGCGGCTCAATGGGAGCGCGCATGCCGAATCTCATGAACCGGCGGCATCGGGCAACGGAAAGTGACCACCTCGGGACGTTCCTCCGACAAAGAAACGATACAGTCGGTGTAATGCAAGTCTCTTCCGGAGACATGCATTCGGGGCGCACATTTCGGGCAAAACACGCGCGCGCCCGTTCTTGTGGTCAACGCTCGGAGGGCATCCGTTACGCGAGGCGAACGACGGCGGCGGTCTCTTTGCACGCGTCTCCAATAGTACACGCGAGAAGCGGGATCACCGTATCGGGCGCGTGCTTCATGGACAGATTGGTCGGAAGGCCCCAAATACGGGAAGCCGGCCCGCATTGCATCGGTCCGGCTTCGAGGCCCTCGTTCGAACCGTGATCGTTGGTTTCCCGCCGATCCGGTTTCTCCGACCCTTTCGGGCCGTCGCCACACGGAGGGGGGCGCGTGTGACGTTCTGAGGCCAGGATACGAAAAACCGCGGCCCCTGTCTGTAGGGCAATCTCGCAAACGAACGTGAGGGATTCCTTGCGCGGGATCCTTCACCGGAAGCTTTAGAAGGTGAGGACCTCTCGGGCGGCCGTGAGGATGTCGTCGTCGCTTGGGAGGACGGCTTTCTCGAGCGGGTCGGCGAAGGGGATGGGCGAGAAAGCGCCCGCCACCCGGCGTACAGGGGCGTCGAGGTGGGTGAAGGTGAGGTCGCCGATCTGGGCGCACAACTCGGCCCCGAAGCCGGCGAACTCGTGGTCCTCATACACGACGAGCGCCCGGTTCGTCTTCCGGACCGAGGCGAGGACCGTCTCCGCATCGAGCGGGACGATGGTGCGCAGGTCGACGATTTCCACGGAGACGCCCTCTTTCTCCAGCATCCGCGCCACGTTCATCGACTTGTGGACCATCATGCCGTAGGTGACGATGGTCAGGTCCGTGCCTTCGCGGGCGAGGCGGGCCTTGCCGAAGGGCAGGAGGTAGTCGGCGTCCGGCTCGGGCGAGCGGGCGGCGGCGGATCGGTAGAGGGCCTTGTGTTCGAGGAAGAGGACGGGGTCCTCCATGCGGATGGCGCTCTTGAGCAGCCCCTTGGCGTCGGCGGCGGTCGAAGGCAGGGCAATCTTGAAGCCCGGCATGTGGCCGAAGCACGCTTCGATGTTCTGCGAGTGGCACAGGCCGCCGTGGATGTAGCCGCCCACCGGCACGCGGATGACCATCGGGCAACCCCACGCGCCGTTCGAACGGTAGCGGAACGAGGCCACCTGGTTGCGGAGCATCTGCATCGCCGGCCAGATGTAGTCGCCGAACTGGATCTCGACGACGGGCTTGTAGCCGCAGGCACTGAAGCCCACCGCCGTGCCGACGATGGAGGCCTCGGCCAGCGGCGCGTTGAAGCACCGGTCCTTGCCGAAGCGGTCGGTCAGGCCCTTCGTGGCCGTGAAGACGCCGCCCTTGCCGCCGGCCACGTCTTCGCCAAAGACGATCACGCGCTCGTTGCGCGCCATCTCTTCGTGCAGGGCGTGGTTGATGGCGTCGACCATCACGGCGGGGTCTCCCGAAGGCTGTGTGGCTTCGTACGTCAGGTCGAGGTCGCCTTCATAGAAGACGTGCTTCGTGGCGGTGGCGGGGTCGGGGTCCGGGCGGGCGTCGGCCCACACGGCGGCGGCATCCACCTCGGCGCCCACCGCTTCACGGGTGCGCGTGATGGTCTCGTCGTCGAGGAGGCCGGCTTCGCGGAGCTGCACCTCGAAGCGCACGATGGGGTCGATCTTGCGGTCGGCTTCGAGTTCCTCGGCGGTGCGATACTTCCGGTGGTCGTCCGAGGAGGAGTGGGGCAACAGGCGCACCACGTCGGAGACGAGGCAGACGGGGCCGTGGCCGCCGCGGATGTGCTCGAGCGCGGCGCGCGCGGCCGCATAGGCCTTGAAGAAATCCGTGCCGTCGACGTGGATGCGTCGGAGGCCCTCGTAGCCCCGGGCGAGCTTGTAGGCGCTGCCGCCCGCCGTCTGCTCGGAGACGGGCACCGAGATGGCGTACTTGTTGTCCTGAATGTGAAAGAGCACGGGCGCCTTGGCGCGCGCGGCCCAGTTGAGCGCCTCGTGGAAGTCGCCCTGCGAAGTCGCTCCGTCGCCGGAGGAGCAGTAGACGTAGGCGTCGGTCTCTTCTCGGATCAGGCTCAGCCCCACGCCCACCGCCGGCAGGTACTGCGAGCCGACCGACGAGGAGATCGGCAGGATGTGGCGCTCGCGGTTGCTGTAATGCTCGGACATCTGCCGCCCGCCGCTGTTCGGATCCTCGGCTTTGGCCAGGTGCAGCAACATCACTTCCTCGGGCGTGCCGCCGAGGCTGAGGTACATCGTCAGGTCGCGGTAATAGAAGCTGAACCAGTCGTGCCCGGCGCGGGAGAGCAGCCCGACGGCCGCCTGCGCGGCTTCGTGCCCGGCGCATCCAATGTGGAAGAAGCCCTTGCCCTGCTTGAGCAGCGTGAGCATCTTCTCGTCGAGACGGCGCGAGGTGAGCATCCGGCGATAGACGGCCAGCAGCGTCTCCGCGTCAAATTCTTCCGGCCCGACCGGCGTCACGGGCAGGTCGCCCTCGATGTCGGTTTCGCGGGCGGACGTCGGGACCCCGTTCTGGTCCGCGACGCCGATGACTTCCTCGGCCGGAAGCGCTTCCTGACCGCGAGGCTTCCGCGTGCTCTTTCCTTTTGCCATATCTATGTCAACGTTTGACTCCCTCGCGAGGGAGAGACTGCGGGATGACGTCCGGCGGAGGGGCCCGGTGGGGGAGGCTCACAGGCCGGCTCGCTCGTGATACCCTTGATATGCTGTCCCTTCCGGGCGCGTTCCGTCCGCCGCCTCGATCAAGTATTCCAACGAAGGAAATAACGAAATTCTTCGTTCCGACGGAAACGGGACGTATGTATCCTTTGCAAAGAATGGCGAACGGCGCCCGGAGCGGCTCGCCGAGGCGAAGCAAGGCAAGGCTCAGCCTCGTGCCTGGACCGGCTCCGGTTCCGGGGCATAGGGAAGGTCGAACCAGAAACGGGCGCCCCGGCCCTGGGTGCTCTCGACGTGGATGCTCTCGCCGTGGGCGTGGAGGATCTGCTTGACGATGCTCAGCCCGAGGCCGGTGCCTCCACTCTTGCGCGAGCGGTCCGGATCGACGCGGTAGAAACGCTCGAAAATGCGTTCGAGGTGCTCCTCGGGAATGCCCTTGCCCGTGTCGATGACCTCGACGCGGATCTTGTCGAGGCGGCGGCGCAGGCGGACGCGGACCGTCCCGGCGTCCGAATAGGCGATGGCGTTGTCGACCAGGTTGGTGAGCACCTGCCGGATGCGGTTGCGGTCGGCATAGACGGGCGTCGGCGGGTTCTCGATCTCGAGCGAGATGCCCTTTTCTTCGGCTTTGGGCTGAAGGATCTCGGCCACCTCCTCGACGAGATCCTGGAGGTCGAACACCTCGGGTCTGATGAGATCCTCCCGGTATTCGAGGCGGGCGATCTCGATGAGGTCGTTGAACAGGTTGTGCAGCCGCTGGAGGTTGGCCAGGCCCTTCTCCGCGTAAAACTGGCGCTGCGCGGGGGTGAGGTTGGAGGAACCGAGTGCTTCGAGGTAGCCCCCGACGGCGAAGATGGGATTGCGGACCTCGTGCGAGACGTTGCCGATGAACTCGTTTTGCAGCCGCGCCAGCCGTTGCAACTCGTTGATCTTCTCGCGGAAGCTGTCGGACATGCGGTTGAGGCTCTTGGCCAGATCCTGAAACTCGGCGGCGCGGGAGTCCACCTGGATCTTCTCGTCAAAGTCGCCCTCGCTGATGCTTCGGGCGCTGTTGCGGATGGCGATGAGCGGGCGGGTGACCTGCCGGGCGGCGACCCAGCTTCCGAAGAGGGCCAGCAGGAAGGCCAGCGCCATGGCGAAGATGAGGATCACCTCCATCCGTCGGATCAGGGCGAAGAGCGGGGGCTCCGGCTGCCCGACGCGCACGACGAGGCCGGAGACGGGCCGCCGGAGCGCGACGTAGTGGACGAGCCGTCCGTCGGGGCCGGGGCGCCTGGCATAATGCGGTTGTCCGTCTTCGAGCACGGCCATCTCCGGGCGGGTGCGGAGAGCCCCGTCGCTCAGGAGTCGGTCCCCGAGCACGTCGATGAGGACGGAGTCGCCTTCGATGACGGTGAGGTGGAGGTTCGAGAGGCGGGACAACTCGCGCGTGATGCGGATGCGCTCGGAGATGGTGGGCGTCTCTTCGATGAGGGCGGCCACGCGCTCGGCCTGTTGCCGCAAGGTGCGCCGGATCGTGCCGTCGATCTCGCCCCGGAGCACGAACGTCATGTAGAGCCCCACCACGACCATGGCGACGCCGACGAACAGCGTGAACGTCAGGATCATCCACGTCTGTGTGGCGGCGCGGGCCGGCAGGATGCGGGATCGGAGTTGTTTGAACGGGCGCATCATAACCCGGCGTGTGGGGGAAGGAAGAACCGGCGTCTGTGAGACGGTAAGGCCCGAACGCGCACAGGCAAGACGCCGGCGCGCGCTCGCATGCGTTCGATCCAGGGTGCGCCCGGCGTCGTGGGGCGCGCCGGCGGGCGCATCATTCCAGCGCCGACTCGTCCTCGACGAAGCGGTAGCCGACGCCGCGCACGGTCTGGATGTGGCGGGCAAAGTCGCCGAGCTTCTCGCGCAGGTTCTTGATGTGCGCGTCCACGGTGCGCTCGGTCACCATCATGGCGTCTTTCCAGATCGTCTCGAGCAACTGCTGGCGCGTGAAGGCTTTGCGCGGATGCCGCACGAGGTACCGCAACAGTTCGAACTCCGTCAGCGTCAGCCCGAGGTCCTTGCCGTCGAGCGAGGCGCGGTACTCGTCTTCGTAAATCGTAAGGTTTTTGACCTGAAGCGTCCGGCTCTCCTCGATGCCGGAGCGCCGGAGCACGGCCTTCACGTTCGCCAGGATCACCTGGGGTGCGACCGGCTTGGTCAGATAGGCGTCGCCGCCCACCATCAACCCTTTGACCTGGTCCTCCTCCTCGGTCTTGGCGCTCAGGAAGATGATCGGGATGGTCTCCGTTTCCACCCGCGAGCGCAGGCGACGGCAGACTTCGTAGCCGTCCAGCCCCGGCAACATGATGTCGAGGATGATCAGGTCGATGTCGGGGGTGGCCTTGCTCAGGGCTTCCTCGCCGTCATAAGCCTTGTGAACGGTGAAGCCTTCTTGCGATAGAAAATGGCTGATTATTTCGACCACATCTTCTTCGTCGTCTACCACGAGGATGTTAATGTCGGCGGGATCGTAAGTGGTTGCCATTTAGGTAGCAGTTTTGGTTCGAAGTGGGGCGGCGGCGGTGCATCCTCCGGAATATAAGATTTCCTGGGCATTATGAAAGAAAAGAGACGGCGTTTACGCATTTTGCGAGGGAAGCGGCGTTTCGTCGTGATAGATACGGGGAACGCGAGCGGCGATGCCGGTGCAGATCTCGTACGTGATGGTCTGCGCCCAGTGCGCCACTTCGAAGGCCGAAGGGCCGCCTTCTCCGAAGAGCACGACCGGGTCGCCGAGGTCCACCGTGGCCGCCGGGCCGTCGGGCGGGCCGAGGTCGACCATGAACATGTCCATGCATACCGTGCCCACGACGGGGAAGCGTCGCCCGTGAAGGCCCACCTCGGCGCGGTTCGAGAGCCGGCGCGGGTAGCCGTCGGCATAGCCCGCTCCGACGGTGGCGATGCGGGTGCGCCGGGGGGCCGTCCACGTCCGGTCGTACGAGATCGACGTGCCGGGGGCGACCGTCTTGAGGTGCGTCACGTGCGCGCGCAGACGCATCACGGGGCGCAGGGGGGCGATGTGTGGCGAGAGGCCGTCGTAGATCCCGTAGAGCGCCACGCCCATGCGGACGAGGCTCGCGCCG
This sequence comes from Rhodocaloribacter sp., assembly GCF_056451265.1. Lineage (NCBI taxonomy): Bacteria > Pseudomonadati > Rhodothermota > Rhodothermia > Rhodothermales > Rhodothermaceae > Rhodocaloribacter > Rhodocaloribacter sp. Next base: position 51,364 of record NZ_JBWOPL010000011.1, read on the forward strand.
GTGAGGCTGAAGTGCTCGGGCGGCGAGAGGAGCGCGCCGCTGTTGGCCGTATGCACCGGAAGCGCGCCGCCGAGCCGCCGGACGACGGCTTCGAAGCGGGCCGCCTGCTCCGCCACGAAGTCGTCGCCGATGGTGGCGAAGTGGGTCCACAGGCCGGCCACCGTCACGCCCGGCGCGCGTTCGAGCATGCGCACGACGGCGGGCGTCTCGGAGGGCGAGAGGCCGAGGCGGCCCATGCCGGTGTCTACCTTCACGTGGGCGCGAAGCGGGCCGACGGCGCGCGCCGTGGCGATGACGGCTTCGGCCACCTTGCGCGAGGAGACGGTCACGTCGAGGGCATGCCGGGCATAGACGGGCAACTGGGCGGGAAGCGGAGCGGAGAAGACGAGGATCGCCTCGTCGATGCCGGCCCGGCGCAGCCGCACGGCTTCCGCCGCCGTGGCGACGGCGAAGTGGCGCACGCCTTCCTCGCGGAGCGCCTGCGCCACGCGCACCGCGCCATGCCCGTAGGCGTCGGCCTTCACCACCCCCATCACGTCGGCGTCGCCCGCGCGGGCCATGAGCACCCGCGCATTGTGCCGCAGATGCGTCAGGTTGATCTCGGCCGCCGTCGGCGAGAGGAGGGCGTCGTGCGTGGAGCGTGTATCCATGCCGGAAGAGCGGGGCCGGGGCCCGGCGCTTAAAAGACGAGCTGTGCCTGAAGGATGACGAGATGTTCGCGGGCGTTGCTTCCGTCGGGCGAGAAGAGGCTGTAGCCGAGGGTGAGACGCTCGCGGTGATACGGCTTGCCCCGGAGCGCACTCAGGCTGAGGCTGGCTCCGCCGGTGACGTACGTGTCGCCCGAGCCGGCGCGGTTCGTGTCCGGATCGTACTGTTCGATGCGGGCGAAGACCTCGGCGGCCCGGTGGAGGCGCGCCGCGCCGAGGATCGCCACGCCGAGGGTGTGCTGCCGGTCCTCGAAGCGGGAAGGCGCTTCGTAGAGGATGCCGAGCGCGTCGACCTTGAGGCGGAACGGCCGGCTGCCGGGCCGGGCGCCCCAGTACACGTGCGCGCCGTACGTGACGTAGTTGCGCCCCCGGTCGCTTCCGGAGGGGCGCGTGTTCGGGTTGCGGCTGCCGTTGAGGCCCGCGAAGCCGCCCACCTCGAGCGCGTTCGACCCCATCGGGCGGAACACGGCGGACGCCGTCACGGCAAGCCCCTGCGTCTCGACGCCGCGCGTGGCATCGCCGCCGCTGGGCTGCTCGCGAAAATTCCCCCGGAGGCGGTCCGGGTTGCCGTCGCCGTTGTGGAGCGCGACCGAGAGTTCCCCCCGTTCGAGGGCATACCGGACGTCGAAGCCGAAGTCGCGCCCGTCCGAGCCGATGGTGTTTCGCGCCCACCGTTCGGCGATGGCGGCGCGGTCGATGGCGTCGATCTGTGCGCCGGAGGTCAGGAGCATGGCGCGGGGCTGCGCCACGGCGAAGCGCCCGAGCCGCACGCGCACGCGCTTGCCGAGGCGATAGCTCGCGGAATAGTCGAGCAGCTTCACCGTGCCGCTCGCGCCGTCGAGTTGCATGAAGGCCCCGGCGCGGCCCACGGCGGCGCGCATCCGGAAGCGGGCGCGCCGAAGGCCGAAGCCGTATCGCTCCACCTGCGCATCCCCGCTCGAAGCCGACGGGTCGGAAAGGCCGTAGCTCATGCGCGGCTGAAAAATGACGCCGAAGGTGAGGCGGGTGTCGTCGTCCGCCGTCGTCACGGTCGGAGCGTCGCCGGCGGGCTGTGCGAGAGCAGGCTTCGCCGCGAGGCCGAGAAGCACGAAGAGGAGGAGCGGCGCAAAGGGGAGGCGGTTCACGGGGAGGCTCCGGCTGATGAGAAGAGCGAAGGGTCCGAAATCTCCCATGAAAGCGTCTCCCGACGCGAGTTGTTTCGTCAAAAAGGCGCGAAGGAGGTGCGGGGGAAAGGGTGGATAAATGCGGGCCGCTCCCGTACTTTGGGAACGATCGCTTCGGCTCCGGGCAGCCCCCGCCGCGCGACCCGCTCATTCCCGCGTACGACCAAGCAGAGAACAGACCATGCGAGCACGAACAAGCTTTTGGATCCTCCTGATCATCGCGCTGACGACCGCGCTCCCGACCACGCTGCGGGCGCAGGAAGCCGCCCGCCCCCACCTCACGCTCGAAGACATTCACGCCTCGCGCAAATTCTCCGGCGCGTTCTTCCGGGGCGGGCGCTGGGCCGAAGCCGGGCCGGTCATCACCTTCATCGAGGCGGACCGGGAGAGCGGCGCCACCGACCTGATCCGCTATGACCTCGAAAAAGAGGAACGCACCCGCCTCATCGACGGCGCGAAGCTCATGGCCCCCGACGTGGACCGCCTCATCGCCATCGAAGGCTATCAGTACAGCGAAGACGGCACGAAGGTGCTCCTCTATACCGACTCCGAACGCGTCTGGCGGCAGAACACGAAAGGCTATTATTACGTCTTCGACCTCGCCTCCGAGACGCTCACTCCCATCTCCGACCGCGCCCGGGGCTTCCAGATGTTCGCCAAGCTCAACCCGGCGGGCGACAAGGTGGCCTTCGTGCGCGACCGCAACCTGTTCCTCGTCGATCTCGCCACGATGGAGGAGACGCGGCTCACCGACGACGGCTCCGAGGGCGGCATCATCAACGGCACCTTCGACTGGGTCTATGAAGAGGAGTTCGGTCTCCGCGACGGATGGACCTGGAGCCCCGACGGCGCGCGGATCGCTTTCTTCAAGCTCGACGAAAGTCACACACATGACTTCTTCATGACCGACCTGCGTAAGCTCTATCCGGAAGCCGTGCATTTCCGCTATCCGAAGGCGGGCGAGGTCAACAGCGAGATCCAGATCGGCGTCATCGACGTGGCGACGGGCGGCATCTCGTACTTCGACACGGACACGTGGTATGCGGGCGGCGACCGGCACGAGTACCTCGCTCGCATGGGCTGGACGCCCGCCATCGACGGCGCGAACAAGGTCTGGATGTTTCGCCTCGACCGCGATCAGAACGACCTCGACCTGCTCTACGGCGATCCCGCTACGGGCGAGGTCACGGTCGTTCTCGACGAGCACGAGCCGACGTGGATCGACGTGGAGACGAGCAAGCTCACCTATCTCGACGACGGCGAGCACTTCGTCTGGCGGAGCGAGGTCGACGGCTATGACCACCTCTATCTGTATGAGAACGACGGCGACCTCGTCGCGCCGATCACCACGGGGCCGTGGGACGTGACGGCCTTCCACGGCATCGACGAGGCGACGGGCACGGCGTATTTCACCGCCGCCCTCGACAGCCCGCTCGAACGCCACCTCTACCGCGTCCCGGTTCGCGCCGGCAGCGACGGCGGCGCGACGCCGGTGAAGATCACCGAGGCGCCGGGCTGGCACCGCATCAACATGTCCGCCGACCTGCGGTATTACATCGACTCGCATTCGAGCGCCACCCAGCCGACGGTCGTCACGCTCCACCGCCGCGACGGCGCGCCGGTGAAGACGCTCGAAGGCAACGAGACGCTCATCGAGACGCTGGCGGCCTACGACCTGCCCGCACCGGAGTTCATGACCGTTCCGGGCGCCGACGGCGCCTCGCTGAACGCCTACCTCATCAAGCCCCGCGACTTCGACCCGAACCGGACGTACCCGCTCCTGATGTACGTCTACGGCGGGCCGGGCTCGCAGACGGTGCAGAACGCATGGGGCGGCTCGCGCTATCTGTGGCACGCCTACCTCGCCGATGAACTCGGCATCCTCGTCGCCAGCGTGGACAACCGGGGCACGGGCGCGCGCGGCAAGGCGTTCAAGAGCGTCACCTACAAAAAGCTCGGCGTCCTCGAAGCCGAGGACCAGCAGGCCGCCGCGAAGCACTTCGCCGCCCTGCCCTACGTCGACGCCGGGCGCGTCGGCATCTGGGGCTGGAGCTACGGCGGCTTCATGACGCTCATGTCGATGCTCTACGACGACGGGCCGAACGTCTTCAAACTCGGCGTCTCCGTCGCTCCCGTCACCGACTGGCGGCTCTACGACACGATCTATACCGAACGGTACATGTCCACCCCGCAAAAGAACCAGGAGGGCTATCGGATGGGCGCGCCGCAAACCTATGCCGACCGCCTCGGCGACCACCAGAAGCTCCTCATGGCCCACGGCGACTTCGACGACAACGTGCACTTCCAGAATTCGGTGCAGATGATCGACAAGTTCGAGGCGGCCAACCGGCAGTTCCGCTTCATGATGTATCCGGGCCGCAACCACGGCATCTTCGGCGGCAAGACGCGCCTCCACCTCTTCCGCATGGCCACGGACTTCATCCACGAAAACCTGTGACGGCCGCAAGGCCCCCAACCAACACGGCGTCCGGAATGCATTCTCCGGACGCCGTGTGGCTTTCGGCCGTTGCTTCATACCGCGCGCTTTACCGGAACTGGGGGTCTACCTCCGTGTGGGCGATGTGGTTGATGTAATTGGTGATCGTTTTGATGCCGATCAGGGCGATGATCTCGTAGACTTGCCCGCGGGAGATGTCCCTGGAGGCCAGCGCTTCGAGGTCGTCGTCGCTGAGCCAGCCCCGCTTGTCGAGGATGCGGCGCGTGGCCGCGACGAGGTGGCGGAGACGTTCATTCCGGGGCAGGTCGCCGCTCAGGATGGCGTCGATCTCGGTTTCGGGCAGCCCCACCATCTTGCCGACGGTGCTGTGGGCCTTCGTGCAATAGTGACAGTCGTTGTACGCCGAGACGGCGAGTATGACGGCCTGCGTCTCCTGCGGAGTGAGCGAGGCGCCTTCGAAACGTTCGTTGGCCTTGAGGTAGATCTCCGCCACCGCAGGGCTGTGCTCGGCGATCTCCCGGTACACATTGGGAACGAAGCCGTAGGCGCTCATGACCTGGTCGAGGACTGCGCGCGTTCGGGATTCTTTCGTGTGTATTTCCATGACGTGATGAAAGGTTGGATAGAGGTTGAAGGTTGCCGGGGATCGTCAGACCTGCGTCAGCCCGCCGTCGGCGACGAGTTCCGTGCCCACGACGTACGAGGCGTCGTCGGAGGCGAGGAAGAGGGCGGCCTTGGCCATCTCCTGCGGCTTCCCGAACCGCCCCACGGGGATTTGCCGGGTGAGCGTCTCGCCGAAGGCTTCGACGGTTTCCGGCGGCAGGCCCATCTTCTCGAAGAGCGGCGTCTCGATGGGGCCGGGACTGAGCGCGTTCACACGGATGCCGCGTTCGGCGAGTTCGGTGGAGAAGGAACGCGCGAGCGAGCGGAGCGCCGCCTTCGTTGCGGCGTAAACCGAGAAGCCCGGCAACCCTTTCCGGTTCGCGCCCGAGGTGATGAGGAGGATCGAGGCGCCGTCGTTGAGGTGCGCGAGCGCACGCTGTACGGTGAAAAAAGCGCCCTTGAAATTCACGCCGGAGATCAGGTCGAAGTTCGACTCGTCGATGTGTTCGACCGGGAGCGGCCGGGCGATCCCGGCATTGGCGACGAGCACGTCGACTTTGCCGAAACGCTCGGCAGTGCGGACAAAGAGGCGGTCGAGGTCGGCGAGGTTCGTCACGTCTCCCTGTACGGCGAGGGCCTGGTCGCCGAGCATGCGGAGGGCGTCGGCGAGCCGCTCGCCGTTGCGCCCGAAGATGACGACGCGAGCGCCCTGACGGGCAAATTCCGTGGCGATGCCGAGTCCGATCCCGCTGTTGCCGCCGGTGACGACGGCGACCTTTCCATCAAGCTTTCCCATGAGAATGTCTCCGTGGTTGGTAGGTGGAGTGAAACTCAATAGTTGAGTGATCATCTACCAACCTCAGACGCGCCTGCTTCGAAAAGGTTACGGGAGAGGTAGCATCCTTTCCCGACAGCCTCGGGAAGGCGCCCTTCGCGAGAAGCGTTCGGGATCAACGGCGGGGATGGGGTGGAGAGGGGCTGGGTGTATGGGAGGGCAATGGCGGTGAACGCAGTGAGCCCCTCACGTTTCCGAGGCGGCGCGCTCGATTCCGAGAAGACGGAAGGCTTCGGGCGTAAGCGCCTCGATCACGTCCGGGTCGTTGTACGTGTGCGCCAGCATCTGCATTCCCTGGAGCATTGCCAGCAGGGCGCGGGCTTTGGACGACACGTCTGCGACCGGGATCAGGCGCCGGTCCCGGGCCTCTCGGAGGATCGTCTCGAAAAAAGCTATTTGCCGGTCGAACATCTCCCGGAGCTTGTCCCGAATCGCCTCGTCGAGCGCCTGAAGTTCGCCGCTCATGTTTCCGAAGGGGCAGCCGCCTACATGCCCGGTCGTCTGATGCGCTTCCCGGAAGGAACGGTGCAACTCGGAGAAAAAGTGCCGCAGACGGTCGAGCGGGTTCTCCAGAGCAAGAGCGGGCGCGAGTATCCGCTCGGAAAAGGCCTGCCACTGGGTTTCGAGCGCCTCGACCGTGAGGGCGGCCTTCGAGGGGAAGAAATAATAAAAGCTGCCGGGGCGGACGCCCGCTTTCGTGCAGAGCTCCTGCACACCGACGTCCACGAAGCCGCGGTCCCACATCAAGGTGCGGGCGGCGTCGATGAGCTTTTCCCGGGTCTTGCTCGTGCGTCCCATGAGGAGATCCTTTGAATTGAGTGATCGTCTAGGCCTCCAACGGAACGGAACGAGCGGGAGTTTCCCCCGGGCCTCGGGCGAGGGCCACGGTCCTCCCTCGAAAAAATCCCCGGGATCTTTGACCCGACTCGTGCGACAAACCGGTTGCCGCGGCGTACGTTCAAAGATCCGTTTCCCCTATCCCTTCCACGCCCATGACCCCGGACCTCCTCCTCAAGAACGGCCTCCTCCTCGACCCCGAAACCGGCGCGACCCGCCGGTCCGACGTGCTCATCCGTGAGGGCCGCATCGCGCGCATCGACCCGGACCTCGACGCCGCCGACGCGCCGGTCTATGACGCCTCGGGAAAGATGATCTCGCCGGGTTGGATGGACATGCACGTGCACCTCCGCGAGCCGGGCTATGAGCACAAGGAGACCATCGAGACCGGCTGCCGGGCGGCGGCGTTCGGCGGCTTCACGGCGGTGGCGTGCATGCCGAACACGAACCCGCCCATCGACGCGCCGGAGGTCGTCGCCTTCATCCGCGCCCGCGCCGGAGCCACACCGGTAGACGTCCACCCCATCGCGTGCGTCTCCGTGGGGCGCGCCGGGGAGACCCTCGCCGACCTCGAAGCGCTCGCCGCCGCAGGCGCCGTGGCCTTCAGCGACGACGGCTCGCCCGTGCAGTCGAGCGCCCTCATGCGGCAGGCCCTCGAAGCCGCCGCTCGCCTCGACCGCCCCGTCATCAACCACATGGAGGATCTGACGGCCGGGCCGAAAGGCTACATGAACGAGGGCGAGGTCTCGCGGCGGCTGGGCATGCGCCCCGTGCCCGCGCTCTCCGAAGAGTTGATGATCGCCCGCGACCTTTTGCTGGCCGAGCTGACCGGCGGGCCGCTCCACGTGGCGCACCTCTCCACGGCCAAGGGCGCGGCGCTCGTCCGCCTGGCGAAGGCGCGCGGCATCCCCGTGACGGCGGAGGTCTGCACCCACCACTTCACCCTCACCGACGAGGCCGTGGCGGCGAGCGGCTGCGATCCGAACACGAAGATGCACCCCCCGCTGCGCACCGCGGCGGACGTGGCCGCCATGAAAGCCGCCCTCGCCGACGACACCCTCGACGCGATCTGCACCGACCACGCGCCGCACGCGCCGGAGGAGAAAGCCGCGCCGTTCGACCGCGCGCCGTTCGGCATCCTCGGGCTGGAGACGGCCTGGGGGCTGACGGGCCGAGAGCTTCTCGCGCCCGGTGTGCTGACGGCGGCCGAGGCCGTGCGCAAGCTCACCGTCGCGCCGCGCCGCATCCTCCGCCTGCCCGTGCCGCGCCTGGCCGAGGGCGAAGCCGCCAACCTCACCGTCTTCGACGCCGAGACGCGGTGGACCTTCGAGGAACGCCACATCCGTTCGAAAAGCCGAAACACGCCGTTCGTCGGCTTCGAGATGGTCGGACGGGCATGGGCGGTCTATAACAAGGGCCGGTTCGTGGAGAACGAAGCATGAATACGAAAACGGACCGCCCTC